>JABBBF010000128.1 GCA_018607545.1 SAR92 clade bacterium
ATGCTGTGGACTTTGTCTCACTGCATACCTACCCATTCCACGACACTCATTACAACCCGGTTTTCTGGCATGTGCCTGCCGATGAAGAGAGTCTCAGTGATGAGGCTAAAGTTGCAGCCGCGATGCTGCGCTCCAGGGACTATGCAATTTCCCAGTACCAGGCGGCGAAGAGCTATGTGGATAGCAACGCGTTGAGTAGCAAGCCTATTCATATTGGCGAAACCGGCTGGTCTACCATAGCTAACTGGCAGTATGGCAATCCCGGATCTAATGCGGCGGACGAATACAAAGAGAAACTCTACTTCGATCATATGCGTGAGTGGACTGATCAAAATGGCGTCTCCATGTTCTATTTTGAAGCCTTTAACGAACCCTGGAAGGATTCATCCAATAGCCAGGGTTCTGAAAACCACTTCGGCCTGTTCACGGTTGAAGGTGAGGCGAAATACGCCCTCTGGGATATGGTGGATAACGGTGTATTTGACGGCTTGACCCGTGGCGGCTCTGCAATCACTAAAACCTATAATGGTGATGAGCAGGAGCTTCTCAATGCCATATATGCACCGCCAATGGATACTTCTGGTGGCAATGGCTCGACGACAAATGTTAATGACAGCCGCAATGCCGGTGAGTTGGTTACCGAATCAATCTATGTGATTGACGACAGCTCCCTAGTTCCTAGTGGCTCTAACAGTGTCACCTACCCCAGCAGCACATTGCTGGTAAATCCCTGGGAGGGTTCTTCCGACTTGAGCCTGTCAGACGGCGTGGTAACCGTCACTACAGGAACCGGCGAGTGGTGGGGCGCGGCTCTGGAAATCGAAGCATCTTCCGGAGAAAACCTTTCAGGTTTTGCCGGTGGAACAATGGTCTTTGATATTAAAGGTGATACTACTTCAACCTTTGAGGTAGGATTTCAGTCAGGCAAATGGGGCAACAGTTCGAGACCACAGGTTAATAACTTTGTGAAGTTTGGGCCCACTCAAACTCGCTCGATTACATCTTCCTGGGTAACCCATCAGATTTCGATATCTACCCTTAACAAAGGTGCGGATTTCACCGATATTACATCACTGATCTATTTTTGGGGAAATTCTGGTTTAGATGGAAAAACAATTGACGTTAGAAATATTTCCTATAGAAAATAATCTTCGGGGACTCTTTCTTCAAAGAATAGCTGCCTTCGCAACGTTGAAATCCTCAGCGTTGCGGAGATAGTTCTCGAGTTACAGCTTCATTTAAGACCTCTTTATTTCCCACTTTATCTCAAAAAGCAGGTCCTGTTTTTTAAGTGCTATGCTTAAAAAGCATTTGAAAAAAACGACAGGAGTCCAGGGATGAACCGGTATGCCAATGCGCGTGCGTTTACGCTTTTAGAATTAATTATTACCCTTGCTATAGCGGCAATCCTGTTAGTGATTGCCACACCCTCATTTACAAGCTTCGCGCAAAAACGCACCGTCAGTCAAAAGACTATCCAGGTTCGCGGTGCCCTTGAGTTAGCCCGTGGTCTCGCCATCTCGCAACGCCAGATATGGACGGTGTGCACTGTCAATGCCCTAAATGCCTGTGTCAAAGAAGAGGGTGTGCGCCTTTTGGTGTTTCGCGATAACAATCTGGATAACAGTTTTAGCCCCGGTGAATCCCTTCATCAGGATATTGATCTCAACGCCGCTCAGATTGAGCTTTCAGCCTCCTTTGGACGCAGTTATATCAGGTTTTCAGAAAAGGGTGAGGCTATGGAATCAGGCAACTACGAAGTCTGCTCCCAGAATCAAAGTTTTGCTTATGGGCGTCAAGTCATTATCTTTCGCAGCGGTCGTGTTCGTCTATCCAGTGACTCAGATGGCGATGGTTATGACGACAATGGCGGCGTAAAAATTGAATGCCATAGCGGCTAAAAATAACGTTAATCGGAATTTTTATAACGTTAGTCGGCTTATCGTTTCTTTTGCCGTTCAGTTGATTACAGTAGTTTCTTGAACAAGAGTGGCTTTATAAATGGTTTAAAAGCCAAAAATGGATTTCAATGAACGAGGCCATGATGAGCCAGAAGCAAGTCGCAGGATTCTCACTGCTGGAATTAATGATTGTAATTGTAATCGTCGCCATTCTGGCCGCGGTTGCGTACCCCAGTTACCAGCAGCATATAGTGCGAACTAACCGCGCAGCCGCGCAACAATATCTGCTCGAAGTCTCCAGCCTGCAACATCAATTTATTCTCGATAACCGCAGCTATGCGGCAACCCTCGCAGCACTGGGCACCAATCCCGCAACGGCGATCAGTGACAACTACACAGTCACTATTAGCGGCGTTGACAATACCGCCTCACCGCCGACTTTTACCCTTCAGGCTGCGCCCAAATCGGGAACCACGCAGCAGGGCAGCGACACACTTACGGTCAATCATCTGGGGCAGAAAAATGCGACCTGGTATGACTGATCTCAGAGTCAGGGGTTTTAGCATTATCGAAGTACTGATCACGTTGCTGGTTTTCTCGGTGGGCCTGCTCGGTTATGCCTCATTGCAAAATCGTGCCCAAAAAGCCCAGTTAGAAGTTTACCAGCGTGTTTATGCCCTCAACTTGATTGACTATATGACCGACCAGATCAGGGCTAATCCAGCCGCTCAGGGCTGTTATGGTCTCGCCGGAGTCGAGGTTGGCACCGGTTATTCCGGCTCCTACAGCTGTTCAAGTTACGGCACCGCAGATACCCAGGCGCAGGTGGTTGCAGCGGTCAATGAATGGAGTGACTTGCTTAAAGGCAGCGGCGAAGTCACCGCGGGCAACAACGTGGGTGGGCTGCTCAATGCCCGTGGCTGCATTGTCTACGACAATGTTAATGAAACCTATACAGTTTCAGTCGTCTGGCAGGGGCTGGTAGAGACGGTCGCCCCGACCAGCACAAACTGTGGCAGTACAAGTTATGGGGGTCCTGCGAGTAAATTGCGTCGTGCCGTGACCTATAGATTGCAAACCCCGACACTGGGCAGCTAATTATGCGTACTTATCCGCAGTGCAAGAAATACCAGTCGGGCTTTTCAATGGTCGAACTTTTAATCGCCGTAGCGCTTGGCATCCTGCTCTCCTGGGCGATCCTCGATGTCACATTGACCTCCACGCGTACGGCTCGAGAAGTTGAGTTGACCAGTGAAACGGTTGAGAACGGACGTTATCTCAGCCAGCTATTAAAAAACGAAATCCGCCTGGCCGGTTTTTATGGCCGCCTGGAAAGCTATAGCAGCGGCGCTGGCGCCCAGCCTGATGCCTGCGCCGACCTTGCATCCGCAGATTTGATCAATGGTATGACCTTCCCGCTGTTTGGTCTGGATGGGGTTGCGGCCAGTGCCACAACCTGTAATGGCGATACTTTGTTAACTGGCTCCGATGCCCTGTTAATTCGTCGCGCAGATACAGACTTTGTCACCAGCACCGCCGGCCTGGAAGCTAATCAGCACTATTTACAGGCAACAATTAACGCCATGGTGCTCGACACCGGAGCTAACCCGGCAAACTTTAGCCTGTTGGAAAAAGACGCTATCACACTGGCCCCCATTCGCGAGTACCATCAGGATATTTATTATGTTGACGACGCCAATGTGTTTAAACGCCTAAGGCTGGTTAACGGTGCCTATACCTCCGAGCCTATGGTCGAGGGTGTCGATGACTTTCAGCTGGTCTATGGGATTGACCGTTCAGGCGATGGCATCCCCAATGCAGATGGTGGCAATGCGGCCTTTGTTGAGCTGCCTGCCAGCGCTGATGAATGGGAGGACGTGGTTTCAGTAAAAATATTCCTGGTATTGAGCAGCACCAATCCAGCCCCGGGCTCAAACGATGCGAAAACCTACAGCTATGCAGACAAAGCCGGAGTCACCTTTGCCGACAGTAAAAAGCGCCGTTTGTTTAGCTCGGTGGCAAGGCTGACCAATGTCAGTATCAAGAGGGCAGGCATATGAA
>JABBBF010000069.1 GCA_018607545.1 SAR92 clade bacterium
CAGATGCTGGCACTAGCCCGCCGGGATTATTGCGCAGATCAATAATCACCCCTTTCAGTTCAATCTCTTGCTGTTTCAGCTCGAGTAGTTCTTTTTTAAAGTCATCCCCTGAGCTGGTTTGAAATTGAGAGATGCGTACATAGCCATAGCCCGGTTCGAGAATACGGCTGCGCACTGAACTGACCTGGATAATATCCCTGATAATAGTGAATTCAATCGGCACCTCTTGATCATCGCGAAGCACGGTAAGATCGATACTGGTGCCCTTTTCGCCGCGCAGTTTGTCGATGGCTTTTTGTAGCGCCATACCGCGAACCGGAACGCCATCCACTTCAACAATTAAATCTCCAGCTTTAATGCCAGCCTTTGCTGCGGGTGTGTCGTCGATAGGCGAGATGATTTTGATCATGCCGCGTTCTGAACCCACCACCATACCCAGCCCACCATATTCGCCAGTGGCGGATTCCTTAAGCTCATCGTAGTCCGATTCGTTTAAGTAGGCCGAGTGTGGGTCGAGCTCCAGCAATAGACCGGCGATAGCGTTGTCCAATAGCTCGGTATCTTTCACTTCTTCAACGTAGCCACGGCGAATCTGCTCAAAAACCTGAGTAAAAACACGCAGCTCGCGAAGTGGCAGTTGACCTTCGGGCTGAGATTTTTCAGCATTGCTACTGTCGGTCGCCAACTCCTGTGCAGAGAGACTAAAGCTGATTAACAGAGTGGCAGAGAGTGCCAGGTAATTTTTTAGCATAGATGGTTTCCCCTTTACGCGTTAAATGGCGCGTTAACGCTTGCCCAACCATATTTTAGGGTCTGCCGGTTGGCCTTGTTTGCGAATTTCGAAATACAGAGCGGGCTTGTCCAAACCGCCGCTATCCCCTGCACGAGCGATGGTTTCATTGCTCAGAACCCAGTCGCCAGTATCTTTTAATAGCTCTTCATTGTGCGCATAAAGGGTCATATAGCCATCGCCATGGTTAAGAATAATTAATAGCCCAAAACCGCGCAGATAGTTGGAAAAAATCACATGGCCATCGTGCACTGCATTCACCGACTGTCCGGATTTGGCGCCTATCATCCAGCCTTCCCAGCGCAGGGATCCGCTGCGTTGGCTGCCGTAGCTATGGGCAACCCGGCCTTTTAGCGGCCACTGCAAGAGGCCTTTTTGCGAGACAAATGTCTGCTGGCTGGGAGGCGCGGTAAGCGGCATATCATTGACGGCAACTTCTACAGTATTTAGAAGTTCTTCCAGTTCGGCGCGCTCTGCGATTAATTTATTGAGTTTTGCTGTATCACTTTTCAGCGATATAGTTAATTTTTCCAATGCTTGTGAGCGACGCTTGCCGATCAGTAAAAATTGTTTTTGATCCTCCACCAATTCTTTTTTGGCGCTGTCCAGCAAGAGTTTTTGCTGGGTAACCTCTGTCACCAGTGCGGTGAGTTTTTCAACATCGGCAATATAGGTTTCAATTTTTTTATTGCGCGCCTCGAGAAAATAGCTGTAGTACTTAAACAGTCGCGACAGTTGCTGAGGGTCTTCCTGATTTAAAAGTAATTTAATCGGTTCCTGATCGCCGAGTTTATAGGCAGCGGCCAGGTGCTCGCTGATAGCGGCATTTTGATTTTTAATATTTTTTTGCAGATCGCGCTGTTGTATTTCGAGGGAATATAATTTGTTGCTACGGTTGTTGATTTTTGTATTTAGCTGACGAATGCTCTTGCCGGTTTTGGCCGCTTCCATCTCAATTTTTTTAAGCTTGTTGGCGAGAATATTCTTTTCTCGATTGCGCTGATCCAGGCGCTCTTCGAGACTACTGATAGAACGTTTTAAGTTGTCGAGTTTTTGCTTGTCTGAATCGGCGACTGAATTGCTGACCAAAACAGTACTGGAAAAAATCAGCAATAAAACCGAGCTGATCGCTACCTGTTTTATTGCCGATAATTTTTTCATTGCTTATCTCTTATGGCTGATTGGCATTGTTTGGATACCCATAGGTTAGCTGACATTGCTAACAAGAGAGCGCCCCGTCATCTCTGCAGGTTGTTCCAGATCCATCAGGGCCAGCATGGTCGGCGCTATATCCGCCAGAGAGCCGTCGCTATCCAGAGTCAGTTGACGATCGCCAACATAGACCAGCGGTACAGGCAGTGTGGTGTGCTGCGTGTGTGGCTGGTTATTAGCTTCATCGAACATCTCTTCAACATTGCCGTGGTCAGCAGTGATAAGAATTTCACCACCCGCTTTTTGGGTAGCGGCAATCACTCGCTCGAGACACCAGTCGATCGTCTCAACGGCTTTGATAGAGGCTTCATAACTGCCGGTGTGGCCAACCTGATCACAGTTGGCGTAGTTGCAGATAATCGTATCGAATTTATCTGAGCCAATGGCCTCGACCAGTTTTTCAGTGACCTGGCGAGCGCTCATTTCCGGAATAGTGTCGTAAGTGGCGACATCCGGCGAAGGAATCAAAATGCGCTCTTCACCCTCGTAGAGAGACTCTTTGCCGCCGCTAAAGAAGAATGTTACATGGGCATATTTTTCAGTCTCGGCAATACGTAACTGCTTCTTACCCTGCATGGACAGATAGTCGCCCATGGAGTTGACCAGTGAGATCGGTGGGTATGCGCAGGGAACATCCAGATTGGACTGGTATTCGGTGGTCATAACAAAGGTTGAAAGCGCGGGTACTACTTTGCGCTCAAAACCATCAAAGACTGTGTCGGTCAGGGCGTGAGCCAACTCGCGGGCGCGGTCGGGGCGGAAGTTCATAAAGATAACCGCATCGCCATCTTCCATCTCTACCGGTGCTTCGCCTTCGTCACAGATTGTTGTGGCGTGAACAAACTCATCGTTTTCATCGCGCTGATAAGCATTGTTAAGCGCCGTAACTGAATCGGTTGCCGTATAGGGCGCATCGCCCGCTGTGATCAAATCGTAGGCTTCTGCAACTCGATCCCAACGATTGTCGCGATCCAGTGCGTAGAAGCGTCCACAGACAGTGGCTATTTTACCAACGCCAACTTTCTCAAAAACCGCCTGGGTTTTTTCTAGCGAAGGCTGCGCACTGCGCGGTGGGCAGTCGCGGCCATCGAGAAACGCATGCAGATAGATTTTTTCGGCACCGCGCTGAGCGGCCAGTTCGATCATCGCATTGATATGATCTTCATGGCTGTGAACACCACCGGGCGAGAGCAGGCCCATAATATGAACGGCTTTGCCGGCCGACTGCGCCTTATCAATAGCGTCGCAATAAGCGGGGTTAGTGAAAAAGTCACCGTCGACGATCGCTTTGTTAATACGGGTAAAGTTTTGATAGACCACACGGCCGGCACCCAAGGTCATATGACCCACTTCGGAATTACCCATCTGGCCCTCGGGCAAGCCAACCGCCATACCAGAGGTGTGAATCAACGTTTTTGGGTTGTTATTCCACAGCGATTGCCAGACAGGTGCCTGGGCATTTTTAATCGCGTTGTGTTTTTCATCGTCGCTGTATCCGAAGCCGTCGAGGATAAGCAGTACCAGTGGTTTTTTTTGTTCGGTCATGGGTGCGGTCTGAAGTTAGGGACTATGAGTGGATTTTAAAGGCAAGTGCCGCAATACGCTACGTCCACAGGCCAATTTACGCCAATGGGAGTGAATTTAGCGATAAATTTTCAACGAAGAGGGGCTTCTTGATGGTTATTGCGCTTCAAGTTCTTCCCAGCGCTGATAACAGTGATTGAGTTGCTGTTGCAGATCGCTGAGGTTTTTTTCAACTGCCTCAGTGACCGAGCGCTCGGACTGATAAAAATCTGCCTGGTTCATCTGCTCGGAAATTTCGCCGATTTCAGTTTCCAGCCGCTCAATTTCTGCCGGTAACATATCCAGTTCGCGCTGGACTTTGTAAGAGCGTTTTTTAGCGCTAGCAGCAGGTTTTTCCTGAGTCT
>JABBBF010000158.1 GCA_018607545.1 SAR92 clade bacterium
TATTGGGGAAAGGTAAGCAACCGTGACTGATCACAAAATGATTGATGTTATTTGGTTCGATTCGAATCGACCGCTATCGCCTACTGAGGTAACGACCTTTGCCGAGCAGGGTTTAGCCATAACCCAGGCCGATATCACAGAGCCAGCGAAGGCAGCACTATTTAGTGCTCAGCTGATTGTTGTGACCCTCACCCAGTCAACTCAGGAGCTAAAAGAGTTGCAGTCGCATCTTGCGGCGGCAAACAGTTCGGCGCCGATTATTGCGCGAGTCGATCGCAGCAACTTTGAGTTGGGCATTAGTGCAATGCGCGAAGGCGCGCTGACGGTTATCTCTGAGGGTGCCTTTAAAGCCGACGAGTGGGCTGAAGTGTTAGAGCTGGCACAGTGTCAGCCGGTAAAAAATAATTCCCAGCAAGCGTTTGTCTTTGCCGACCCAGTGAGCCGCAATTTACTAGCGCTGGCAGAGCGAGTTGCCCAGGTGGATGTAACCGTATTGGTTACCGGACCAACAGGGGCAGGTAAAGAGGTGCTGGCGCGGATTCTTCACGATGCCTCAGCGCGGCATCAGGGTCCTTTTGTCGCCTTTAACTGTGCGGCTATGCCAGAGAATCTGATTGAAGATATGTTGTTTGGTCACGAGAAGGGCTCCTTTACTGGCGCCTCCAAAGTGCAGCCGGGTTTATTTGAACAGGCTCAGGGTGGCACGGTTTTCCTCGATGAAATCGGCGAAATGTCATTTCATCTGCAGGCTAAGCTACTGCGCATTTTACAGGAACGTTCGGTCGTTAGGCTGGGCGGGCAAAAAGCCATTGACCTTGATATCCGGGTTGTTGCAGCTACTAATCGCGATCTAAAAGCCGCGATTGCGCAACAGACCTTTAGAGAAGATCTGTATTTCCGTTTGACCGCCTTTAAGCTGGCAATTCCCTCCTTAAGTGAGCGTCCCAAGGATATTCTTCCTCTTGCTGAACAGTTTTTAAGCCAGCAGAGTGGCGACACGCAGATATTGCGTTTGACCCGCGCAGCTCAGCTCAGCCTAGAGAGCTACCGCTGGCCCGGCAATGTCCGTGAACTGCAAAATGTGTTGGTGCGCGGCATGGTCTTGGCCAATGGTGCTCCTATTGATGTACAGCACTTACTGTTTGATGACATTCAACTAGCGGATAGCTTTGACAGCCGCCCGAGCCAAATTCAGAACAATCCTTTTGCCCAGTACGCCTCTCCGCGAACGGCACCAGCAAAGGATAGCTCGGCCGTTTGGGCAGCACCTCAAGCCAGTACCGAAGGATTGAACGAAACCGTTAAGCACAGTGAGTGGCAAGCCATTATGAATGCCTTGAGTGGCACTCGCAGTCGCGAGCACGCGGCAGAGCAGCTGGGCATAAGCCCGAGAACCCTGCGCCACAAATTACAGAGACTGCGCGAGCAGGGTATCAATGTTACCCGTGCTTACGCGCGCTAGAGGAATAGATCATGGTTAGTCCCGTTAATGCCGGAAATGTTGAATCCCTATTGAGTCAGATTCGACAGTACCAAGCTCAGGCCGCTCAAGGAGTCGATATCTCATCGACCCAGCGGGTTGATAGCCAGTCTGCCACAGGCGGTGGTTTTGCCGATGCGGTCAAAGGCGCACTGAATGAAGTGAACAGCGCACAGATGCTCTCGAAAGCATCGCGCACGGCCTACGAGAGAGGTGAAGATATGCCCCTCACTGATGTCGTAATGAATATGCAGAAGTCATCGCTGGCCTTTGAAGCAACGTTGCAGATTCGCAACAAAGTGCTCAAGGCTTACGAAGACATTATGAACATGCCCGTTTAAAGAACGTTTAAAGAGATATAAGAAATGGCAACCACAGCAGCAACTACAACTCAGAATATGGCCCCCGCAGTAGCCGGCGCCACTGGTGCAATGGCTCAAGCTGGACAGGCTCAAGCACCGGCCACTCAGGCCGCGGCGAATAACAGTGTTGGCTTGCCCAATGTCACTGAAATTCTGCAGCAACCTGCGGTGCGCAAAGCGATGCCGGCGATTATTGCTTTCCTAAGTGTGGCGGTTTTCCTTATTGCCTATTCATGGCTGCAGGACCCGGTCTATCGCACGGTCTATCCTGGGCTCTCCGAGTCCGATCGGCAGATGGCCTTTGAGGCGCTCTCCGGAGCCGACTTTAAAGCCCGCATCGATAGCGGCACTGGCGAGCTAAAAGTGCCCGATGACCGCTATCATGAAGCGCGAATTTTCCTAGCCTCTCGCGGTTTACCGCAAGAGGGCACAGGCGGTGGTATTAGCGGCCTTACCGACGAAGCCTCGATGACCTCCAGTCAGTTTATGGAGCAGGTGCGATATGTTTCCGCCATGGAGCAGGAACTTGCTCGCAGCATTACTCAGATCAACACCATTCGCTCTGCCCGAGTGCATTTAGCCTCACCCAAACAGAGCGTGTTTGTGCGCAACAGAACCCCGGCAAAAGCCTCGGTTGTGGTTTCGCCCTATCCCGGCAGACAGGTTTCCCGCTCTCAGGTTGAAGCCATCACCCATATGGTCTCCTCAAGTATTCCCTATCTGGCCACGGAAGATGTAGTGGTGGTTGATCAGCGAGGCAAGCTTCTCACTGACGCCAATAATTTTGCCTCCATGCAGCTTAACTCTGCCCAAATGGAACATAAGCAGCGCTTGGAAGAGACCTATCGCAATCGTATCGATGCTCTGTTGATGCCGGTTGTTGGCATGGGCAATGTGCGCGCCGAAGTGGATATTCAAATCGATTACACCGAAGAAGAGTCGACCTTTGAAGAGTACGACGGCAATAACAATGGACCTAAAGCGCGCTCCGAAGTGCTTTCGTTAGATCAGGATGCCACCCAGAAAGCTCAGGGCATCCCCGGCGCCACCACCAATACTATTCCAGAGGCACCCCAGGCCATAGTCAATGGCCAGCTGAATGCTGACGAAAGTGACGGAGGCATGCGCACATCGAGCAGTACCACCACCAGAAATTATGAAATGGACCGCACAGTCCGCCATGTTAAACGCCAGGGCGGCAGTGTCGAGCGCATCTCTGTGGCGGTGGTTATCAATGAGCCTGTGGGACAGGTCAGTGATGGAGATGATCCAGCAGCAGTGCTGGCCGCTCAGAATTTTACCGCGCTCGAACTAGAACGCTTTACCGACCTGGTTAAAGGTGTTGTCGGCTATGATGGCGATCGCGGTGATGTGGTTACCATAGTTTCGGCTAAATTCGAAAAGCCCGCGCCCTTTGAGTCGGCTGTTGTCTGGTACGAAAACCATCAGATTATCAGCGCCATCAAAACCCTTGGCGCCGCGATTGTGTTTCTCTTTATCCTCTTTGGCGTAGTGCGCCCAGTAGTCAAAGCCTACTTGCCAGCGCTGGATGAAAGCCTCGCTGAAGGCGCTCAGTCGAGCTCTAAAGACGGCGAACTCAATGATGAAGAAATGCGCTTGATTGAAATGGGCGACGGCGAGTCACTGGAAGATATTAAGGCCAAGTTAAAGCCGAAAAAATCCACCATATCCGCAGAGATGTTGGATACGGCAAATACCTACGACGACAAAGTTGCGCTAGTGCGCCTATTGGTTGCCGAAGATTCTGGTCGAGTGGCTAACGTATTGAAGAAAATGATTCGCCCCTTATAACGCGGCGAGGAGAATTAAAATGGCAGACCCCAAAGTAAAAGACGCAGTAGTTGTAGAGCCTGTACCCATATCCGAGGCACTGCAAACTGAACTCGACGGCATGACCACCACAGACCGAGCGGCGGTGATAATGCTATTGCTCGGTGAACAGCAAGCAGCTGATATTATTCGCTATCTCAGCCCGCGAGAAGTTCAGGCGCTGGGTTCAGCTATGGTCGGTGTTGCAGACCTCTCTCAAGAAGCGGTCAATATTGTGCTCGACAACTTTGTTG
>JABBBF010000074.1 GCA_018607545.1 SAR92 clade bacterium
AAAGATATAATCAATTTTTATCTGTTGCGAAAACTGTCCCTCGGCATTGGCAATCGCACTGCGCACAGCAGCTACAGTTTCAATGGAATTGGCCTTAAGGCGCTTGCGAACATCGATGGCGATGGTCTTTTTGCCATTGAGAGTGCTAAAACCGAGGGGATCTTTAAAGGTGCGCCGCACCTCTGCTACATCGCCCAGGGTGATAACCCCGTCGGCGCTAAAGCGCAGGGGTAAATTGCGAATATCTTCTGTACTTTCGATCAGGGCAGGAATCTTGATACCAAAACGACCCTGGGCTGCATCCATCTCGCCGGCGGGAATCAATAGATTATTTGCCCTTACCGATCCCAGCAGTTCGTCGGCGGTAATGTTGTACTGCTCGAGCCTATAGGGATCCAAAACCGCTTCGACCACTTCGTCGCGATGGCCGGACATCTCCGCCTCGAGAACATCGGGCAGTATTTCAAGCTGACGCTGGAAGTATTTTGCCGTGGTATAGAGCTCGCGCTCGGAAATATTATCGCCAGAAAAAGTTACAACCACCGTAGGCTCAGGACTGGGGCTCAGCTCATTGACTATGGGCTCTTTAGTCTCCTGGGGAAATTCCGCTTTGGCGCGATCGACGGCCTCGCGAACCTCGGCGACCACAGTGGCTATATCTTCACTGATATCAAATTCAGCCAGAATATAGACTGCACCCTCTCTTGCAGTGGCATTGATCTCATCGAGACCATCAAGGGTCTTTAACTCTTTTTCAACCGGGCGAACCAGCAGGCGGGCACCATCTTCCGGCGATATACCGTCGTGCCTGACCATAATCAGCACAACCGGCAGTGTGACATTGGGATTCACTTCCACTGGCATGGACACTCGGGCCATGGTGCCAGCAAAGAGAATCAACAACATAATCGAGAGAGTGGCTCTGGAGTGGTCGATAATTCGGTTGAGAAAATTCATTTAAATAATTTTTCCCGTTATAGATTTTCAGGGTTGTTCATTGAGTGCTCAGGGCTGTTATTTCGCTCAAGGCTGTTGCTGTAAGTGACATCCACCTTCTCACCCTCAGTGACATAGTTCTGACCCAACGTGACCAGTGCAACAGTATCGGGCAGACCAGCCACCCAAACACCATCACTGCTCTCACCGACACTGGTGATACCCAGGGTGCTGACAATACCCTGCTCGTTGACCGCGCGCACAGCCAGTCGACCCTGATCATCGAGCAGCATAAGGCTCGCCGATATCAGGTGCGCCTCAATAGGCTGACCCTCTATCTGCAGGCGACCGGACATACCGGCGAGAAATTTTAACTGCGGGTTTTCCACCGTAGCCTCAACGCGATAACTGCGGGTAACTGCATCTGCCTGATGGGACAGATAGGTAATTTTTCCATTGAGCAGATCACCATTAACCAGAGTGACTCTGGCAACACTGCCCAGAGAAATTTTACTGATTTCACTCTCGGTGATCACTGCGGATATTGTCAGTGGATCCAGTTCGACTATCTGCGCGCAGAGCTGACCGGGCTGGACAAAATCGCCTATTTCAACCGGGCGACTTTCAACAATTCCATCAAAGGGGGCTTTTATCGACAGGTTTCTCATATCCAGGGTGCTGCGCTCAACGGCCACTCGAGCAGACTCAAGCCTGGTTTTGGCTTGGGCTATAGCCAGCTCCGACTGATAGCCACTCTGCTTAAGCTTTTGCGCACCGTCGTATTCGATTTTTGCCTGGGCAAGGGCCGCTGCTGCATGCTCAATTCTCTGGGCGCGATCCTCCGCATCAATTTTGCACAGCGTATCACCGGCGACAACCTGCGCCCCCTCTTCGACGGGGACGGCAACTATACGGCCGCCTAACTGTGCTTTGACATCGACCACACGGTTGGCTTCAGTTTTCGCCCGCAGTGAAAGCTGCGGTCTAAACTGCTGAACCTCTACCCAGGTCGCCTCAATCGAGGTGAGACTGGAATCAACGGATTTACCAGCATTGCCGTCAGTTGCCGGCGAGAGAAATAAGCCACTGGCTAACCAGAGGAAAATTGCCGCAGCGAGAACAAGTGAAACACGCACATTTCTATTCACAGTTACCATCCATTTTTTAAGCTTTTTCAATCAGTTAGATACGATCTATACAGCCCGACAGTTTACCCGCGCCGGTGATTTAATGTTGAAATATTAATCTCCCAGTTTGTCCAGAGACCTTATCAGCAGAGTTAAAAGTAGTGCACTTGGTAATGTTTTTCAGCTGAAATAGGACTTATATTTTCTGGAAGTACTAGAGGTTTTGCCAACTCAACTGTGATCACACCGTCAAAATATAACAGCAAAAGGTGCACTATTTGGCATTTTATAGCACTCGGCTTGAAGTGATAATTGTCATGATGACAATGGACTAACACAAAGCCTGTTACATAGATGGATAAAAGGACTAGGGACAATGGTTACGCATAATGCAGAGAAGGAACAAAACAATGGGAGGCCCAGTAGAAGGCACCCATACTTAACCAGTCTGGCAATCGCCGTCGCCCTGCTGTTTTCCTGCGCGGTAAAAGCTGAACTAATACTCAATGGCAGCACCATTTACACTGATCTGGGAAGGGATCAATTTGTTGCGGGGCTCTATACAGAAACCGCCCACAACAGCCCGGAAGTTATCCAGGCCATGGATAGTGAAAAGCGCATGGAAGTGCGGATTCTCAACAACTACTCCAAGCGCCGCTGGGTCAATCTGTGGATGCAGAGTATCTCGATCAATAACAGCCGTGAAAACTTCTCTGACTCCGCTGAGGAGTTAATCGCACTGATGCAGGCGCCTAAATCAGCACCACAAAAAGGCGATGTATTGGAGTATCTCTTCTCACCTGAGAGCGGCACCTCGATGCGCTTTAACGGTACGCAGTTAATATCTGGTCTCTCCGGCGAGGTTTTTGGCCTGCTTTTACGAACCTGGATTGGCGCCATACCCCCGAGCACCAGCTTTAAGCAAGAGCTGCTGGGTAACCAGCGCAATACTCAAGCGCGAGATCTTTTACAAAGTGTTACAGCGGATAAACAGCGAGTTGCTCTGGCCGCATCCTGGATTATTCCAAAACCTGTTAAAACAACCGCGCCAAAATTAAAGGCAAAAGTAATTCCAGAGCCAATAGAAATAGCAGAAACCAAAGAAGCGCCAATAGAACAGCCAAAAGAAGACCCGGTGGTTGCAGCTGAAACCATTGGTACAGAAAAATCTGTTACAGAGGAAGACGGCGATCTCAAGAAAATTGCTGACAATGAAACCAGCAATTCCGACCAGTCAGCAGCTGAAGTCAGCGAAGAGCCGGCCAATAAAGAGCCAGATACTGAAGACGATATTGATTTTAATGTGGCTGAAGCTATGGCACAGAGAGACTATACGCCGCTGGTTTTTCAGAAAATCTACAAGAATATCTCCTACCCAAGCCGAGCAGTATCGAATAACCAGCAGGGTACGGTTCGTGTCGCGATAGAAATTGGTCGCTCTGGAGAGCTGCAAAACGTTCTGGCAACCCAGGAATCCAGATACAGCATTCTCAATAAAGCGGCTTTAAAAGCCGTTAAAAAAGCGGCCCCATTTCCGGCACTGCCAGATGAGATAACCGCAGATTCATTTAAACTGAGCATTCCTATCACCTTTAAACTCCAGTGATCCGCAGTTAAGGGTGATAGAGAGGCGCTAAGGTCCATTTGAAGTGAAACTTAAGCGAAACTGCAGCGCATTGCTCTCACGGTTGCTATTGCCAGCAAAGCGCCACTGGTCAATTTTTCATCAAGTCGCTATAATCCGCGCCGAAATATTGCAATGCATGCTCGCACCAAACTCACAGCAAACTCTGACGGATTTAAAATCATGAGCTACAACGACATTCCGGCCGGTAAAGACCTGCCCAACGATAT
>JABBBF010000073.1:0-1351 GCA_018607545.1 SAR92 clade bacterium
GAGCGCTATCTCTCCTCGCCACTGTTTGAGGATGTCGGTGAGGATATGAATGCCACTGAGCTGGCGCTGTCTCAATCAACGCCGGGCTTCCATTTAAATGAGTAAGTTTTTTCAACGGCTATTTCTTTTGCCGCTGGGCAAAGCCCTCGAGCTGTTCTGCCGTTGCCGGTGGTTGGTGTTTTTCCTTCCACTGGCTGTAGGGCATTCCGTAAATAGCTTCGCGGGCCTGGTCATTGGTTATGTCTATGCCACGCTCTTCGGCTTCGGCCAGGTACCACTTACTCAGGCAGTTGCGACAAAAACCCGCGAGGATCATTAAATCTATATTCTGCACATCTTTATTATCATCCAGGTGTTTCAGCAGCCTGCGAAATGTTGCGGCTTCCAGTTCGGTGGAGTTTGTCATAGGGTATCTCTTTAGCTTGGGCTGTCAAAAAAGGCGAATGGTGGCTACAGCGGGTTAAACCGACAGGTCGCATTCTACGTCAATAACCGCGCTGATATACTATACGTCCAATCTTATTCTTAACCAGAATATCTCAATCTGAGGAAAAAATATGAAGCCTGAGCCAGCCTTTTTGGATGCAATGCCGGGGATCGACGATGGAGCCTATGCACTCGATGGGGTGATAAAGACGGTCGAGGGTGAAACCTCCAAACTGCTGCGCGACCAGATGAAAATCTATGCAAATAATCGCTTTATGTTTGCCTTTTTTGACGATCAGACAAATATGATTGATGCGGCCGCTGGTTATGCACACTGGGTTGATGGTGTTCTTACGGAGACTCCGATTGCCAACCAGGATGGAGCCGTTGAGGGTTTGAGTTTTGAGATCGCCATAGAGTCCACGGAGGCCGGGTTTAACCAAATTGTCAGAGATATGCCGTCGGACAGCGGTGGCACCTACGATCTCGATGAGGTGTGGGAAACCCTATCTACCGAGAAATCAGTCTTTGATGGCCTCTGGAAACTGCAATCGAGGAAGACAAAAGGCTCCCTGTGTTCAGGTTTTACCGAGATGAAGCTTATTGGTGGCGGACATTTTATTTTCTTTCAGCGCTTTGACTGCGAAGGGGAGACCATTAAGCACTTCGGTTTTGGTGCAATGCAGATTGAAAAGTCCGGCGTGGTTAATGAGACGGCTATGACCAGTACTTTAGAGGGTTATTCAGGAAAGGATCGTCTGGTCAATATAAAGTTGACTGGCGCTGACCATATGACCCAGACATTTATGCACAATGGTGTTGAGGTGATTCAGTCGTACGTTCGTATCTAGGTTAGTCAGGCAGCCCGGTATTGCGCAAAACCCCGTGGAACTGCGGCCAGGATTTTATCAGCCTATTTTCAATG
>JABBBF010000073.1:1361-3917 GCA_018607545.1 SAR92 clade bacterium
TAAATAGGTACCTGGAGACAGGTTGGTCTACAGTTAGATAAATTGGAGCAGGAACAGAGTCTTCGGGAGAAACTAAAAGAACTGCCTGGTTTGCTATGGAGGAATATTGATAGATATGGATTATCTGACTCAGTACGTATTTGGCCGCAAGTTTGGCCGCAAGCTTAGAAGCTGCTTTTGATGCATGCCCCAATTCCGGCCAATGAGGCAGAAAGACTAAACACTCTTCGCCGCCTTGATTTACTTGATACAGAGGCAGAGTTAGAGTTCGACGAGCTGACGACTCTGGCGGCACAGATCTGCAACGTCCCGGTTGCGCTAATTTCTCTGGTCGATGAAAACCGCCAGTGGTTTAAATCCAAAGTTGGGCTCGATGTGGATGAGACCAGCAGGGAAGTCGCTTTCTGCGCCCATAGTATTTTAAAACCCGACGAGATTATGGAGATTACAGATGCCCTTCTGGATAAGCGTTTTGCCGATAATCCTCTGGTCACTGGCGATCCCAAGGTTCGCTTTTATGCGGGAGCACCTCTAACTACATCCAATGGACATACACTGGGCACTCTCTGTGTTCTTGACTACAGTCCGCGCACGTTATCCCCCTCTCAGAAAACTGCCCTTGAGATGCTGCGCCTGTTTGTTATCCGGCAGATCGAGTTGCGTCACAGTTTAAAGACATTAAAAAATACGCAGGGATTGTTGTCAGCTAAAAACAGTCGCTTGGAGATGAAGGTTGAGGATACTGCCATCTCTCTGGAGCAGGAGATTGGGTTGCGTGTCGAATCTGAAATCCTCTCGCGGCGGATTCTCGATATGGCCCTGGATGCAGTTATCTCGGTCGATCAGCAGGGAAAGGTGATCTATTGGAATCCCAAGGCCGAACGTATTTTTGGCTATTCTGCACCCTATGTGCAGGGTAAGAGCATTCTTGAATTGGTGGTTGAGCCCCGCGAACACAACGCTATTCAATGGCGCTTAAATCAGTTTTTAAACAGTGGCGTTAAAAGCATAAAAGCAGACCGCTTTGAAATGACGGCAGTGCGTGTCGATGGCCAAAGACTTCCCCTTGAGGTTGCTGTGACCGCCCTTAAGCGCTATGGGGAATATGTGTTTACCGGTTTTGTCCGCGATCTAAGTGAACGAAATAAATATCTAGAAGAGTTGCGAGTCTCAGCTATCACCTTTAACAGTCAGGAGGGAATAATCATTGCTGATGGCGAGACTAATATACTGCGAGTCAATAAAGCCTTTGGCGATATTGCCGGCTACTCTGCGGAGGAAGTGATTGGTGCGCCGCTGGAGTTACTTTATTCAGATCATCATGATAAAAACTTCTATGCCGCTGTATGGGAATCTGTCGAAGAAAATGATGGTTGGGAGGGCGAGATCTGGGGGCGGCGCAAAAATGGCGATGCGATCCCATTACATATGACCATTACCGCTATCAGAGATGAAGAGGGACATGCGAGTCATTATGTATTGGCCTTCTCTGATATTACCAGAACCAAAAAGGATGCAGATGAGATCTATAATCTGGCATTTTTTGACCCGCTGACTAGCCTGCCAAACAGGCGCTTATTGATGGACAGATTGACACAGGCTGTGGCATCTAGCGGCCGCACAGGTCAAAAATCGGCGTTGCTGTTTCTCGATTTGGATAATTTTAAAAATCTCAATGACACCCTGGGTCATGACTTCGGTGATCTTTTATTGCAGCAGACCGCCCAGCGGCTCAGACACAGTCTGCGCGTTGAAGATACCGTAGCGCGTATAGGTGGCGATGAATTTGTAATTATTCTGCAAAACCTCGGCGAGGAAGACGCTGATGCCCCAGCACAGACGGAGGCTGTGGCCAATAAAATATTGTCGGCGCTCAATCAGTCCTACTCATTGCATGACCACGAGTGTTTTAGCAGTGCAAGTATTGGGGTGACTCTGTTTGAGGACAGTTCAGTGCAAGTTGAGGAGCTGCTAAAGCAGGCAGATATTGCTATGTACCAGGCGAAAAAATCCGGCCGCAATATGATGCGGTTTTTTGATCCGCAGATGCAGGAAAATATTTCTCAGCGCGCCAATCTGGAAAACGCACTCCACAATGCTGTCGAAAAAAAGCAGTTCCAACTTTACTTCCAGCCACAGGTTGATGGAAAGAATGAAACTGTGGGTGCGGAGGCGCTAATCCGTTGGCAACACCCGGTATTGGGTACTGTTTCACCCCAGGACTTTATTCCTCTTGCTGAAGAATCAGGCTTGATTGTGCCTATAGGTAGCTGGGTAATAGAGGCGGCCTGCGAACAGATTAGATGCTGGCGGGATAACCCGCGTACCGCTGATTTGACGGTTGCGGTAAACATAAGCCCACGACAATTTTATCAGGCAAATTTTGTTGATGAGGTACTGGAGTGTTTAGTTAAGACGGGCATCGATTCCAGGGCGCTAAAGCTTGAGCTTACCGAGGGTCTTATTTTAGATGATGTGGATAAGGCCATTATAAAAATGAACGAATTGCGGCGGGCGGGTATACATTTTTCGTTGGATGATTTTGGCACCGGCTAT
>JABBBF010000151.1 GCA_018607545.1 SAR92 clade bacterium
ATGCACAGGGCGTGGAGAAAACGCACGCAGCGAGATTTTCTGGTGGCCATAAGTTGGGGATGTTGGGACGGGCGTTGGTGCGCAAGCTTACTGGCTAGGTTCTTTATGGTTGATCCAGTGCCTTCCAATACTCTCACAGATAATACTCATAAGTCTGGAGCCTTTGGATCATACTTCAGTGCAATAACCCCCTCACCTGTCATGCCGTCAACTAAAGCAATATAAGCTTCATCTTCGGCGCATTGAGAGTTCCTGACAATCAACCACCACAGAGGTATCACTTGATTATTTGTTTTATGTACCATCCAGGTCTTATGGGATAAAAATGGCGCGTCTTGATATGCAGGTAATTTATCTAAATCCTGAGTACATAATTTGTTCTCAGCTATCAACATAGCTTGCTCAAGATCATAGATAGACGCCTGAAAGTCAGGATGTTGTGTATTTATGGCTCTTAAGGAAAGATAGCTAACATAGCCATCTCTGTGAATATGCATGGTTGATTTCTCTTCAAATAACGCCCCATCAACCAGTTGCTGAAAGATAATATAAATAAGGCGCCCTGTTTTATCTCTGGTTAATTTGGTCACAACAAACCTGTCGCTCTCTCGACTTCTCGTCAACAACCTCAGGCGAAATAGGAGATCTTTGATATCTTTTGACCGGTGGCCTTCTTGCAAATTTTCGATGTTAATATCTGCAATTTGGCCTTGCTCAATTAATGCATATTCGACAATATCCATTTTAGCTTCGCTGTAATAACTGGGAGATATTGTTAATAACATCTCCGTTTTGAGAAGTTCACTCTCCAACCTATAAATCAAGCTATTGGCATTATTGGAGACTAAAATAGGGGTGGGAAATCGAAGTTCCTCGACAGTCTGGTGGGGCATTGTGTAAATCAACTGCTGTATCGGATTGGTCTGTCTGGATAATATTCGATATCTCTTGTCATCAACCTCTAAGTGCGCCACCACTGCAGCCGACTGATTATCAACAACAAATCTCGCATAACCTTTTTGGCCAATAATTTTTGCAGTGATATACCGAAGGTCTTTATCGTCATCCAAGATAGTTTGGACAATGAATAACGGATAGTCATGATCTTTGATTTTTATTACAGGATTGGATACGACTCGATCCACTTCCGCTGCATCCAAAGAGAAGGCCCTGAATGAGACTAAATTACTCATATCAAAGCTTGCTGTGGCAGCCAGACTGACTCCCTCCATAGGATTCATCTCATCAAAATGAAGGCTATTTGACGAAGGCTCATTCACCGCGTTTGATAAAGCAACTGTCTGGCCAATAATGGGCTTTATTTCAGCTAGCTGTTTATGAGTTAGAATTTTGAAAGCAGGATGGTAATTTGTGGGTGCTGCCACCCTCGCGAAGGATGGCAGTGATGAAACTAGTAAAAGGATAACAGCAGCTATTCTTACAGGTGTCATATTGCTTTCCTTAACAATAATTTCCCCTAAGTTTAGAATCAAATTCCTAGTGTCGACTAATAATTTTCTAGATCCTTAGAAAATAGCATTCCGATATCCCGAAAGGCTTTGAATTCCAAGTAATTGTTACTCGGATCGCGAATAAACAGCGTTGCCTGCTCCCCCTGGCGGCCCTCAAAGCGCACATAGGGCTCGACAACAAACTCAACCCCCGCCTGCTCAAGCTTCACTACAAATTGCTGATACTGATCCCAGTCCAAAATCACACCAAAATGGGATGCAGGCACAGCATGGCCATCCACGGCATTAGTGGTCACCGAAGGATGGTCTTGGGGCTCCACCAAGTGCGCCACCAATTGATGACCAAAGAAATCAAAATCAATCCAGCGGTCGGATTCGCGGCCCGCGCTGCAACCCAAAACATCTGTGTAAAACACCCGTGATGCTTCGAGATCTGTTACCGGAAATGCGAGGTGAAAGTGTGGCCGATTGGCGCTTTTTATTGTCATGCTTGAATGGCTCAGATGATTTGATTGAAACGCTATTTACAGCTTAAATACTAAAAAATTCAAGTATAAAATTGCTTCCTACCGGAAGGTTTTATAAACGGATAAAAGACATAATCTCATCTACAGAAACAAAATTTAAAATATTGGGCTTATGGTCGAACTTGTTGCCAATTGAGACAAAATTAAAACCCAACTCGTCACAGGCCCTTTTATCCCAGATACCGTCGCCAAAATAGGTACAGGACCAGTTCTTAACATTCGCGACTCTAGAGACAGCGATCTTCATTATTTCGATTCTAGAACTACTGTCATTTGCAGATGCCATTGGGAATACCGAGCAGTCAATCCCTGCCGAGGTGAGTTTTAAGGCAGCAGTTTCATACCAACCACCAGTGGCTAAAGAAACAGTTACGTCGCTCATGGCATTTAGATATGCAAGAAAGGCGGCAGCTCCAGGGACTTGTTGGACAGGTTGCTTAGATATCGACTTCTTCAGCTTCTCGATAAAAACGGCTTTTACTCTTTCATGCACTTTTTTCCTGCCGCCAAGACCATTTATCTCAATGATTTCCTCGAGTATCCCAGAGTCCGTCACATGGCGATATTTTGACCAGTCTGGGTCTACACAAATCCCAGTGACTTCCATGACGGCATCCACATAACAGATAGAATCAAGCTCATATGACATTACTAAAGTGCCATCAATATCAAACATTACATGGTGCAATCTAGCCCCCTTGCGACCTAAGACAAGATTTTTGAATGACTAACTAACACACCAAGGCAGTGCATCTAAATCCACATTGCCGCCACTTAAAATAATCGCCAGCCGCTTTTCTGAAAACATTCCCGGGTTCTCCATCACTGCTGCGGAGGGCTCAATGACAATTTTCATACGCATCCATACCAGGCGCATGGCCTCGATAATGGCCTGCTCTGAGGCCAGGACAATATCATTCACTTGCTCAGTGATAATAGAGAAATTACGCACGCCAAGAGTCGACCTGAGGCCATCGGCAATAGTCTCAGGAGTTTGCACTTCAACCCGCTGACCACTGGTAAATCCCCGCCAGGCATCACTGGCGCCATGAGGTTCTGCGCCAACCACGCTAATGGTCTTACCGCTATTTTGTGCTACGGCATGAGCTGCAATTGCTGTGCCCGCTAACAAACCACCGCCGCCTACAGGAGTGATAATAATATCGGGCAAGCAATCTAACTGATCAAGAGTCTCTAATGCTGCGGTACCCTGCCCGGCAATAATTGCCTCACTGTCGTAGGGGTGAACCAATGTGCTGCCAGTGGCCTGTATCTCTGCTGCAACAGCGGCCTCGCGATCATCCATGGTGGGGATACATTCAATGACCTTGGCGCCATAGCCGCGAACTGCCTGCTTTTTTACCAGCGGAGCATTTTCCGGCATGACCACTGTGCAGTTGGCTCCCCGCAGAGCTGCGGCCCAGGCAAGTGCGGCACCATGGTTACCAGAGGAATGAGTTATCACACCTTTGGCTAAGCTTTTAGTGTCCATTGAGAAAACCGCATTGCAGCCACCACGCGCTTTAAAAGCGCCTACTTTCTGCAAGTTCTCGGCTTTGAAGTAGAGTTCGCAGCCAAGCAATTTATTGATTTCCTGGCTCTGCATAATGGGCGTACGGTGAATATACGGCTTGATGCGCCCATGGGCTTGTTCTATGTGACTGAATTTGATGCTCATAAGTATGCCTTTGCTGACTGCTCTCCAATAGGTACCTTCTGGACTTTTTAAGAATTTAGCTTAGCCTACTTTCGATATTAACGAATGGCTTCTCCAAAAATTAGTTTCAGCCTCCCGCCGGTTGCCTGGCCCAGACTAATCGGCTTAAATTGCATCACCATCTACTGCGATGATGGGGTCTAGTTGGAAAGTAAATCTACTATATTTTCCCTAACCTGCCATATACTTATGGCT
>JABBBF010000051.1 GCA_018607545.1 SAR92 clade bacterium
TGCCGCCCTCACCATGGTTTTTTGCTTCCTTTCTATTAAAGCAGTATGGCACATCAAGGTTGTAATGATCGGCCAGTGCGACAGACGTTGCTGCCGCCAGAGTGATCCCCTTATAGGCAGGCCCAAACAGCACATCGTACTGAATACCTGACTCGACAATAGCCGCCGCATAACAGCGCCCCAACTCCGCCAGTGCGCGGCCGGTATAAAACTGCCCGGCGTTAAAAAAGTACGGTGATACACGCCCGGACTTAAGAGTAAATTCGCCAAATTTTAGCGCGCCGCTGCGCAGGCCGTTGTCGATAAACTGGGTTTTGTAATTGCTATCATTTGTCATAATTTTAATCTTTCTTGTTAGAGTTGCTTGTTTTGCTGACTGGTTATTGGGCCAAGGCCATTTGCTGGACACGCACCAGATCAGCAATACCCTGCTTGGCGAGCTTTAGCATAGAGCTCAACTCTTCTTCACTGAAAGGCGCCGCTTCAGCAGTGCCCTGAACTTCGATAAAACCACCACCGGCGTTCATCACCACATTCATATCAGTTTCGGCATTTGAATCTTCGGGGTAATCCAGATCTAACACTGGCGTGCCCTTGTAAACACCCACTGACACCGAGGCAATCATGGTCAACAGTGGATCATCGACAATTGCCTTCTTGCGCTGCAGGTGGCGAATAGCATCGACCAGCGCAACACAGGCTCCGGTAATCGATGCAGTGCGTGTGCCGCCATCCGCCTGAATAACATCACAGTCAATGTTGATCGTGTGCTCACCGAGCTTTTTCAGATCTACGGCTGCTCTCAGAGAGCGGCCAATCAGACGCTGAATTTCCTGAGTGCGGCCACTCTGCTTGCCCCGCGACGCTTCACGGCCCATACGGCTACCAGTCGAGCGCGGTAACATACCGTATTCCGCTGTCACCCAGCCCTCGCCCTTGCCACGCAAAAATCTCGGCACGCCCTGCTCGACGCTGGCGGTACAGATAACCTTAGTATTGCCAAACTCAACCAGCACAGAACCCTCTGCATGGCAGGTGAAATCACGAGTAATTTTGACTTGGCGAAGTTGTTCGGGGCGGCGGCCGCTGGGTCGAGACATAATTTTTTCCTAATAGGGATTGGTTAAAGCGCGTGAAATAAAAATCGGACGAATTGTAGCAAATCTACCAACCCCATGACCGCCTTTGTTACCATGGCGCAATTAATTTTTTAACTGGAGATATTATGGCTCGCAGCATGACGGCATTTGCCCGCAATACCATTGATTTTAGCTGGGGTTCGGTAACCTGCGAACTGCGCTCGGTGAACCACCGTTTTCTGGAAACCGGCTTTCGACTGCCCGATACCTTGCGTCAAATCGAAATGCCACTGCGTGAAGTTGCCCGGAAAAAACTCAGCCGCGGCAAAATCGACTGCTCAATGCAACTGGCGTTTAATAATTCCGATGACAGCGTTGAAGCTGACCTGCAACTAGCCAAGCGCTATATTGAGATCGCCGAAGAAATCTCTGGCGAACTGAAAAACCCCGCCGCAATCTCCCCTCTGGATATTTTGCGCTGGCCGGGTATTTTGAAAGAACAGAATATAGATACAGATGCGCTGCTGGCTGCAGCCAAAGAAACCTTCTCCACAACCGTTGAGCAACTGCTTGAAGGCCGTCAGCGCGAGGGTGAAAAACTCGCCGAGATGATTGAACTACGCCTTGTCGGCATTGAAGCTCAGCTAGTAATCGTGCGCGATAATCTGCCCGGCATCCTCGCAGATCAACGCCAGCGACTACAGCTAAAACTTAGCGACCTTAAAGAGCAGCTGGACAATGATCGTCTGGAGCAGGAGATGGTGATTATTGCCAACCGCACTGATGTCGACGAAGAGCTGGATCGTCTCGAAGCCCATATCAGTGAGATTCGCCGTGTGTTGAGCAGCAGAGAGTCGATTGGTCGACGACTGGACTTCTTGATGCAGGAACTCAATCGCGAAGCCAATACTCTGGGTTCGAAATCAATTGCCGGGGTTACCACTCAGGCATCGGTGGAGTTAAAAGTGCTTATCGAGCAGATGCGTGAACAGATTCAGAATATTGAATAAAAGCCTTCTAAGCCTCAACAGTGCATTTAATACATATGCTTAATAAAAAGTGGATACTCACTTACATCAGTATTTATTACCTGTCCATATTCTCTGTTCAGGCCTGCGCTTTTGGCGCCGATGGCCATCGTATCATTGCCGGCATTGCTGAAAATCACCTCAGCAAAAAAACTGCCCTAGCGGTTAAATCTATCACTGGTGACCTGGCCGAACTATCCCTGTGGCCGGATAAAATTCGCGGTACCCCCGCATGGGAAAAATCCAAATACTGGCACTATATTAATGTTCCAGATCAGCAGCAGGTCGGCACGGCCAGGCGCAGCTCAAGAGGCGATGTTCTCAGCGCACTCAATCATGCCTATGAACAATTGAACCAACCGCGACTCTCCGAACGCGAACGCCTTCAGGCCCTGAGCTTTTTTACCCACTTCGCCGGAGACATCCACCAGCCACTGCATGTGGGGCGACGAGATGATCGCGGCGGCAATGGCGTCGCGATTAAATGGCCGAAAAAAACTAAGCTTACAAACCTGCACTGGGTTTGGGACAGCGGCTTGCTCAGCCTGACCAGACTAAGTGTCGAAGACTATATTGCCCGTCTTGATATAGCCAGTGAACAACAGATACAACAATGGCAGCAAGACAGCTTTCTAGACTGGACTGTAGAATCGAAAATGCTGCGCTCACAGGTCTATGAGTTCGACATTAAAACCCCGCCAGCCGCTTCAGGGAAAAAGCCGCAAACTATCACTCAGGACTATATCAAGCGCAACCAGCCGATTATTGAGCAGCGACTATTGATGGCTGGCATCCGTCTCGCCGGACGGTTAAACCAGATTTTCGACCCGCAGGATGGAACCTACTTTTCAGATAAAAACGGCAGCAAGTAAATCGCAGCGGCAGGGAGTAAGGCATCTGGAATAATTTTTCCGCTGATGTAAACTGCCTACCCAACATCAATCTTACAACAGCGGATCAAGTCCCATTATGGCAACAGGTATTCTCTTTATTATCTCCGCGCCCTCTGGCGCAGGGAAAACCAGTTTGGTCGGTGAACTTCTAAAGCGTATGGAGAAGATAAAAGCCTCCATCTCACACACCACCAGAGACTGTCGACCCGGTGAAGAAGATGGTATCAACTACCATTTTGTCAGCCGTGAAGAATTTATTGGCATGCTCGAGCAGAGTGCCTTTCTGGAACACGCCGAAGTCTTTGGCAACTTTTACGGCACCTCTCAGCACTGGGTTGAAGAAACTCTGGCCGCTGGTGATGATGTTATTCTCGAAATCGACTGGCAGGGTGCAGCCCAGGTTCGTCAGCTGTTCCCCGATAGCACCAGCATCTTTATTCTGCCGCCCTCGAAGCAGGCGTTGCGCGAGCGGCTCGACAATCGCGGCCAGGATGACAGCGCGGTTATCGAAAAGCGCATCGCCGCCGCCACCGAAGAGATGAGCCACTATATTGAGGCCGACTATATGGTGGTCAATGACAACTTTGAAGTCGCATTAAAGCAATTGATGGCGATTGTTTCGGCACAGCACTGCCGTCTTCCAGCGGCCGGTCAGGAAGATCTGCTCTCTGATCTATTGTCCTAGTTATCCACTCTTATAAAGGTTAATTCTCGCAACTTCATTGTCGTAACCCCTCGCTTTAGGTAAACTGGGCGGCCCAGCAACATTTCGTTGCGCTAAAACCTTAAATTTAGCTTAAATTTTTACCCTGGTGGATATAAAAAATGGCTCGCATTACTGTAGAAGATTGTTTGGATCACGTTGATAATCGTTTTG
>JABBBF010000207.1 GCA_018607545.1 SAR92 clade bacterium
TGATCAACTCAGCGATGCCCGCTATCTGATGTTAACCCCCTGTGATGGCCCCTTTGTCCCCGATAACCTGGTCGCTGAACTCTACCAGCTGATTGTCAGCAAGCGTGCAGATATTGCCTGTATCCGCTATCAGGGCGCTGCCCAGCCAACCTTTACTCTGTGGAATAAATCTGTGTTCAATGCAGTGGAGAAAGCGCTGCTGGTGGATAAGAATGGTGGCTTTAAACCGCTGTTGCAGACTTTGGATACAGTTTATTTAGACTGGCCCGAGCAGCCGGTAAACCCCTTTTTTAATATTAATAGTCGCGAAGACCTGGCTCTGGCAGAGGCTGTTGTATGTCCCTAGATTCTGCCAATTTAAGCCATGATCAATTTATGCGCTACAGCCGCCATCTGCTGATGGACGATATCGGCGAAGCCGGGCAGAAAAAGCTTACTAACGCCCGCGTATTGATTGTCGGGCTCGGTGGTCTAGGCTGTCCTGTTGCACTCTATCTTACCGCCGCAGGGGTTGGCGAGCTGAGTCTCTGCGATCCAGACACTATTGAATTAAGCAACTTACAGCGACAGATACTTTATAGAGAGACCGACTGTGGAGCGTTAAAGGTCAGCTGTGCCAAACGCGAGTTAAGCGCCTTAAATCCCAATCTGCAGATTAGCAGTTACACCGATAAAATCAGTGCCGAAATACTGTCGAATAATTACGATATTGTCGTCGATTGCACCGATAACCTGGCAGCGCGACAGTTGATCAACAAACACTGTTTCACCCAGAAGAAAGCCTTTGTCAGCGCCTCGGCTCTGGGTTGGGAAGGTCAATTGGTTGCCTTTGACTTTGCGCATAACTCAAGCCTCTGCTTTAACTGTATTATTGATAAAGATTCCCCGGAACCTCTGCTTAACTGTTCCAACTCTGGTGTGGTTGGGCCGGTGCTTGGCGCTATGGGCAGTTTGCAGGCGACAACAGTTATTCGTCTGTTATTGGGCTTTTTTCAGCAGCACGGTGAGATGCAGCGTTATGATGGTAAGTCTGGGCGCTGGCTCAATTTGCGCGCTGAAGCAAAACCGGGCTGTGATGTTTGTAGTTGATTAATTATTTTGTTATCCCGAATCGAATAGTTGATCATTGCACTGTCATCCTGAACCGATCATAAACTTGTCATCCTGAACGTCAGTGAAGGACCTCGAGATCTCTCACATATGTTCGAGATGACAGGAATTTTTGTTCGATAAAGTAGTTTTAAAATAAAATTTTAGGAGAAAAAAGTGGGTCACGACCTTTCCAAAGAGAGACGATTTCTAAATATAGCACTGCTAACCGTTTCCGATAAGCGCAGCCTGGAAACCGATACCAGCGGCAGCTATTTGCAGCAGGCCCTTGAAGAAGAGGGTCACCACCTGGCCGATCGTCAGTTGGTAATCGACGATATCTACCAGATGCGCGCCACCGTTTCAGCCTGGATCGCCGATCCACAGATCGATGTTATTCTTACCACCGGCGGCACCGGCTTTACCGGACGCGACAGCACCCCGGAAGCTCTGGCGCCCCTGTTTGATAAACATATCGAAGGCTTTGGCGAACTGTTTCGCCAGCTCTCCTACGAGGAAATCGGCACCTCGACAGTCCAGTCCCGCTGTCTTGCCGGCCTCGCCAACAGAACGGCAATCTTCTGCCTTCCCGGTTCCACCGGCGCCTGTAAAACCGGCTGGAACGGTATTATTCGCGAGCAGCTAAACAGTACCTTTACGCCGTGCAATTTTGTCCAGCATGTTGGGGCCAAAGGGAAATAATGATTTCAGTCTCCGCCGCTATAGATCAGCTGATTGCCACTGCAAAAACCACAGATGCCAAAGAGCCGCTGCCGGTTACCCAGAGCCTTGGGCGGGTATTGGCAGCAGATATAACCGCCACGATCAATGTGCCCCCAGCGGATAATAGCGCTATGGATGGTTATGCCTTCTGTTATGCAGATGCGCTAAAAAGTGATTTTAAGCTGCCCTTAAGTCAGCGAATTCCCGCAGGTGTTGCACCAACCCCATTAAACCCAGCGTCTGTTGCACGCATATTTACTGGCGCTGAAATACCCCCCGGTGCCGATACAGTCGCTATGCAGGAGAACTGCATAGAGGAAGATGGAACAGTGACTATTGGCGGCGTTGTAACTTCCGGGGCCAATATCCGCCGCCAAGGCCAGGATATTCAGTCGGGCCAGACTATTCTCAACGCCGGCACAAAACTGCGCGCTCAGGAAATGGGCCTGTTATCGTCTATTGGTGTTAAAGCGGTCGAGGTCTACAAGCCCCTAAAAATTGCTATTTTTTCCACCGGCGATGAGCTCGTGGAGCCGGGCGACGCTCTTCAGCCCGGACAGATCTACAACTCCAACCGCGCTACCCTGACTGGCTTAATTCAATCTCTGGGTATGATTCCGATTGATCTGGGTACAGTGCCAGATAGTCTCGAAGCCACTGAAGCAGTGTTGCAGAAAGCCGCCGCAGAGGGCGATATTATCTTAAGTGCTGGCGGTGTCTCTGTTGGCGATGAAGACTATGTAAAGAGCGCTGTCGCCAAACTGGGCAGTATTGATTTTTGGAGGGTAGCGATTAAGCCGGGAAAGCCGCTGGCCTTTGGCCAAATAGATAGCACGCCATTTATTGGCCTTCCCGGAAATCCCGCATCTGTATTTGTCACTTTTATGGTTTTAGCGAGGCCCTTTCTATTGGCCAGTCAGGGTTTAAAAAGGGTATTGCCCCAGCCCTTAAAAGCCATTGCCCAATTTGCAAAGCCCGGCGAAAAGCGTCAAGTCTATCTGCGCGCCAAATTGACAGAGGCAGGTGTCGAAATCCATCCAAACCAGAGCAGCGGGGTATTATCCTCGGCCTGTTGGGGTGAGGTTTTTGTTGTACAGCAGAGCGGCCAATCCATAGAGGTTGGCGATCTGGTCGATGTACTACCCTATAGTATGTAAAGCCATAATCATTGCGGCAAAAATGTGAGTAACCGAAATTCCAAAACAGACAGGCCATCACTGATCGACCCCTTTGGGCGAACTGTTGACTACTTGCGCCTGTCGGTCACCGACCGCTGCAATTTACGCTGTACCTACTGTATGGCAGAGGAGATGACCTTTCTGCCCAAACAGCAGATTCTCAGCCTTGAAGAGCTGCGTGATATGGCTGCGGCTTTTGTCGAACTGGGTATTCGCAAGATACGCTTAACCGGCGGCGAGCCACTGATTAGGCGCGATATTATTAAACTGGTTAGCTCACTGACGGCAATGCCTGGCCTGGATGAAGTGACCATGACCACCAATGGTGTGCTGCTGCCGACAATGGCCCAGCCACTCAAAGATGCAGGTCTCTCAAGACTCAATATCAGTATCGACAGCCTTAAAGCGGATCGCTTTAAACAGCTTACCCGTGTTGGCAATCTCCATGAGGTTATTGAAGGCATTCAAGCGGCAGGTGCAGTAGGCTTTAAAAAGGTCAAACTCAACGCCGTTATACTGGCTGGCTTTAATGACGATGAGGTTATTGATCTGGCGCGATTTGCCGTTGATCAGGATATGGATATCTCTTTTATCGAAGAGATGCCTTTAGGCGAAATAGACGCCCATAAAAGGGTTAATACACAGATCACCAGTACCAGTTTGCGCGAACAGCTGGCATCAGAATTTACCCTGATTGACAGTGCAGAGACAACCGGCGGCCCATCTCGCTATATGCAGGTTGCCAACAGCCAGTCCAAAATTGGGTTTATCTCGCCGATGTCGAATAACTTCTGCGAATCCTGTAACCGTGTGCGCATGACCGCGGAAGGGCGGTTGCTTCTCTGTCTCGGCAATGAGCACAGTATGGATTTGCGCG
>JABBBF010000165.1 GCA_018607545.1 SAR92 clade bacterium
TCGCCAGACGATCCTTAACCGACCCCGCGGGATTAAAAAACTCCGCTTTCACATACAGATCGACACCGGCCGGCGCCAGTGAATTAATCTTTACACAGGGTGTATTGCCGATAGTGTCTAAAATACTGTTGTAGAGCTGTCCTCTACCCTCTGTGGTGCGCGCGGTCTGGTTGGTCATGGAAATATCCCCTGTTTAATTTGCTGTGATAAAAGCCCTTAGCCTGTAAAAAGCCTTTAGCCCCAAAATAAAAGCCCTTAGTGCTAAGGTAAAAGTATAGCCGCAGATAATTAGGGAAATCAGAAATCTTGTCAACAGAGACCAGCAATCAAAAAAGGGAGAAAGAGACGCGGCTCATCGCCAGTCCTGCTTCGGCTCATGAATCAGGTTCTCGACCACAATCTCCTCCGAAAACGAAACCACCGGGAAAATCCCTTGACGCATAACATGGGGCAACAGCCGTATACTGAGATCAAACTGGGTATTCAAAGCAGTTCTCAATTGCTCATAACTACCTTCCGAACCCAATTGCAAAATCACCAGCAGCGGATCCAAAGGTGCAGTTTGCATTCGCGTCTCACAGATACGGATATAATTTAATCGGTCACTGGCATTTTTAACCCGCAGAAGAATCTCACTATTGCCGGAACGTTTGGCGCAGGCTTCAAACAACAGCCCCACTGAATTGGCGATAACCTCATCCGAAGGCGCCTTGAGAAGGGTCAGCTTTTTGCTCAGCACACATAGCTCTGGCACACCAATCACCGAACCGGGAATCGCATCAGCGATCAGGCAATTGACCGACCAATCAACCAGCACATGATTTAATTCATAGAGATCACGAATATCTGCCTCCGAGAGAGTTTTCATAAAGAATCCCATCTTTGGAACCGTAACAATTAACCCTTCGGCAACTAGGCGTAACAGACTCTCTCGAACCGGCGTAATGCTAACCCGCAAGTCCTCAGCGAGCGTTTCAATATTTAAACGTTCACCAGCGGGAAACTGATTAGAAATGACCGAGCCCTTAAGGCTCTTGTATACACGTTTAATAATATTTGAATTATCAGATTTACTTTGCATCCTGTCGCCCTATAAATTCCATTTAAAAACCCAGTCGAATTAACATCATCAAATATCAAGACAGTACAGTTCAGACTCAAAATCCTTGAGCGAGAGCAATATCAGAGGCAAGATTCAACAGGGTTTAGTGTACATAAATTACAGTATCCTGCCATTATTTATGGCTAGCCGACATTTATGTGCAAAACAGCTAAAAGCTATACATAACATGGCTTTCAGCTCAAAACCCTCAATTAAATTGAAGAATATATTGTGCATATATGCTGAAATTGCACACAAAAGCACACAAAAGCACAGAAATAAACTATTTAACATCATTCATATATGCAGGCTATATAACTACCTCTATTGATTAGTCCTACCCTAGACTTATCCGACCAATAGCAGACGGTTATAAAATTGCTGAAAAATATCACCTTTAATCTTCCGATTATTAGACCTGATTTTGCCAATTCCAGCTCTGGATTTACCCGTTTAATTGGCAGCGAACTAAGCTACTGTGGTTGTAACTTCAGCTGGCAACATTTTAGGCAAAGCTGTTTTAACCGCTATGGCATTCAACAGCCTCTCGAACTAAAAGATACTAGCGCCAAAAGACAGTGCGAATTTATTGCTGGACGCACCTGTGCATCCCAGGCATTAAAAAATCTCTATCGGATACCAGCCACAGCCGGTGAAATTCAGATACCTATTCAGTCAGATCGCAGCCCTCGATGGCCAACAGGGGTTGTGGGTTCAATTAGCCACAGTGAAGGCTGGGCAATGGCGGTTACCGGCAGAAGCCATAGCCTTGCCGCTTTGGGAATTGACTGCGAAGTGGTTTTAACAGATCAAGCAGCGGGAGAAATTGCAGATTTGGTATTGCATCCACGGGATAGAAAATTTTTATCTGATCAATTAACCATTGGTACTCTAGTCACTCTGGCCTTTTCTGCTAAAGAGAGTTTGTTCAAAGCACTCAATACAAAAGTTCTTAATTCAAAAACTTTATTACCACCCTCAGCCAATATAAAAAGTTTTCACGACTTTACTATCTACAGCATCAGCGACCACAAAATTATTCTGCGACCCAGTAAAAGACTTAACGACAGCTGGGCGACAACAACCGAATTTAGCATCGACTACGTAAAACAATCTGCACATATAGTCACCATGGCAGTCATCGCCAAAAGCGCCATCCACAGACAAAAATAATCACAGTAGAGCAATAATTTTGTGTGGTAAAAGCCCGCGCTGACGTATGTAAATATATAGCCGAAATAGATTAGATATAGGCTTTGACGGTTTTTAGAAAGGCACCATAACATATTGATTCTCAGGGACATCACCGACAAGGAATCAAATAATGGCCAAGAAAAACCAGCAACAAAATAACCCGAATAATGAACACCGCAGTAGATTTTGCGTTGTAGTAAATTCTGAAGAGCAATACTCCTATTGGTTTGCCGATAGCCAATTGCCCGCTGGATGGAAAAGTACCGGGTTTATTGGTAGCAGAGAAGAATGTCTGACAGAGGTAGAAAATATATGGACTGATATGCGCCCATTGAGCGTTCGCAAAGCCATAGATACAGGTAAGACATAACAGGTAAAACACTACAGGAACCTAAATATGCAAAGGGATATCCGTCAAACCCCGATCTACAGAGAAACCCATCAATTACATCAAAAAATATGGCCAGCCGGCAGCCCCGACATCAATGACGCACAACATATTCAAGCCTCTCCAGCGGGCTCTCACGCCCTGTTTACAGGCATTAATTCACAGTCCCCAGAGCAGCCTGTCACCACAACAATATTTGAAATCAACCTATCCAGTGGAAGAATAGATCGTATCAGCAGCCAAACAGGCTGCCAAAAGCAGGCCAGATATTCACCGGATGGAAACTCCATCGCCTTTCTATCTGATTATGCCGGAGCCACCAATCCACAACTCTGCATCCTCAATAGAGCCAGCAACCACCTGCTAACCCCACCTCAGGTTGAAGGCTGGGTTGAACAGTTGCAGTGGTCGCAAGACAGTAGTCGCATCCTTTTAACCGTAGCTGGTCACGGCGCCGACAAAGGCAGTAGCGAGGGCGCGGTAAAAACCGACTCGAGCACAGAGCAGTTTCCCGACTGGATGCCCAATGTGGAAACCGGCAATGAAGAGAATCGCTGGCGACAGGCATGGATTTATAGAGTAGCCACCAATCAACTTGAGAAAATTGCCACAACAGATATCAATATCTGGCAGGCAGTCTGGTGTGGCGACGATCGTATTGCCGCCATAACCTCCAGCTCACCCAACGAAGAGGCATGGTACTCGGCCGTATTACAACTTATTGATAGAGAGACCGGTGAGGCAGAATTACTCCATACACCCAGAGATCAGCTAGCCTGCCTATCCGCATCAGCGTCTGGGCAAACCATTGCCTTTGTCGAGGCGCTGGGAAGTGACCGCGATATTATCGCCGGAAATCTTTTTACCCTCGATATCAATACAAAAGAGCGCAGCTCCCTGAACACCCACCATGTGGATATTAGCTATACCGAATGGCTCTCAGAGGGACAACTATTATTGGCCGGCCATCGCGGCTTTGAAACTCTGATTTTGCAATATCAGCTCTCACAATCCCCTAACAAAGGCGTCAGTGAGACACTCTGGTGCAGCTCCGAAATCACCAGCTCCGGGCACTTTATCAGTGTCTCTGGCATAGCCAACGGCGACTGCCTAATGATCGCTGAGAGCTTCTCTAAAGCCCCTGAGATAGCCCGTAT
>JABBBF010000040.1 GCA_018607545.1 SAR92 clade bacterium
CATATGCCGGATTTGAAGCTGTAAAGAACTTCACCTGGACTGTTGGTGGCAGCTATGCCTACGACTTTGGTCTTGAGAAGAATGTAGACCTCTCAGTTGAGTTCAGTGAATATGTGGCTGGCGATAAAGGCGCACCCTGGGAAAAGCAGGATCAGCTAGTGATCGGCGCATCCTATATGCCAACGAGCAATGTTAAGTATTTTGCTGAATATGTTCAGGCAATTGGCTGGGTTCCACTTAACTTCCTGAGTGGCGGCCATATGGATCCTAACAATGCACAGCCTGATATGCCTTTCCTGCATGAGTCATGGTCTGAGAGCGACGCCAAGACCGAGGTAATTGTTTTTGGTGTGCAAGCGGCGTTTTAAACAATGCCTAGAGAGCGAATACGAAAAAGCCGTGATTTATCACGGCTTTTTTTATGGGCAAAAATATAGACGAACAAATAATTGATATTACTGACTTTGTTAATTCTTAAGCATACAGGCCATTAACTGCGCTTCCCATTGGCTATCAATATTATCAGAGATAATCTCAACACGACTTTCTAAACAGTCATCCAATTCGAGTTCCGTCAAGGTGTCGGGCGTTAGGTTATAGCCGAATACACCGCTTTCAGTAATAAACACCGCCTTCATTCTCTCGGCATTTATGCCACTGAGAAATGAGAATAACTGTTTGTGATTAAACACACAGCTTGGTGAAAAGCGCCAACCAACACTATGGAAGCCTTCACCCTTATTGACCGCTTTAATATAACCACAGTCGGGGATGGGCAGCTCGGAGAGCAGGGGCTTCTCTTCGCCCGAATGGTGATGATGAGCTTTCGCTTTGGCGGCAGTTTTACCCTGCAAGTGCTCAGGCGCTATCTGACCATTTTGGGTAAATAGCACCATAGCGCCGGCTGCCCCCTGCTGGTTCACATAGGTTTCAAGGTTGGCTTTATCCTCGCGCTGATATAAATCCTGCTTGTTACCCAGAATAATATCCCCAATGGCAATTTGCTGATTGAATGTTTGATGAGAGGTGTAGCGATTATCAGATAGTTTACGAGCGTCGACCAAAGTGAGAATTTTCTGTATCTCAAGGACAGACTGGTAATAGTCTGCAGAGAGCACTTGCAAAACCTCTTTGGGGTGCCCGAGGCCAGTTGGTTCAATCAATAAACGATCCGGTTTGGCCCGCGCGATCAATTGATTTAAGGCAACCTGCATAGGCAGCCCTGCTGCACAGCACATACAGCCACCGGGGACCTCGCGAATAAATACGCCCTGCTCTTCACTGTGCTGACCTTCAAACAGGCTGCCATCGACCCCGATCTCACCAAATTCATTGACCAGAACGGCCCAGCGCTCATCCGCAGGCTTGGACTTCAGCAGATGTAAAATAGCGGAGGTTTTTCCGACCCCTAAAAAGCCGGTAATAATATTGGTAGGTATAGCCGAAATACGCTTATTCATAGGTACTTTGCAACAGCTTTTGTCACCGGCAATATCTTATGCGCAAATAGAAGCTCAGGCATTGCTAAGCGGTCATCGCCGAGCAGTTATTACACAGGCACTGCAGTTCTATTTGCGGATTGGTAAGCCTGTAGTCTGCTTTACCCACCAAATCACCCAACTCATCGATAATGCTTTTGGAAATTGCGATTTCTTTAGTGCTTTGGCATTCACCGCAGATTAAAAATTGCGGGATTTCGTGGGCGTGATTACAGCTTATATGAGAGCAGGCGACGTATTTATTGGTTGAGCTAAGCTTGTGGACTAAATCTTCCGCTTCGAGAAATTCTAAAATGCGGTACACCGACATTGCCGGCATGGATTTTTCAGCAACCTTTTTGTAGGCATCGGTAATTTCATAAGCCGATAAAGGCGTATTGGAAACTAGCAAAAGCTTTAAAACCCCTTTGCGCTTATCGGTCAAACGTCCACCAGAGCCTGCACAAAGGTCCTCTGCTTTTTCGATAACGCGATTGAGTTGCTGTTCATTCATTGGAAGGACCTACTCTGTGCCTTTATTTAAGCCTTATTTGACCAGCTTACGCCGCTACTGATCAACCCCACCGGAAATCTGTTTAACGGCGCCCACTTTCTTCGATATCAAGAATACTGCACTACTTCTGGAAGTCAATGATATAGAGCCCTGGCTGATTTCTGATGGCGATAAATCAGCCGCTAAAATCAAGGGTTAACAACAGGCGACTTTCCCCCACCGGCAAGGCGGGCGAACGATGAACCAGCCCCGCCTTTTCATTGCCTTCCCAGAGCTCCCCTTTTAACAGGGCAACCTCGCCACAACTAAGCTGCTGAATATCGTGGGGGTTCTGATAAAGACCAGATTCGCTATCGGGTTTGCCATTGCTGCCCAGACCCAATTTTTCACGGTTAACCTTTTGATGAGGCAACCACTCTGTAGCAATACCCTGAAAAGTTGTAATCAGACGAGTGGGCACCCTGTCGACATGAAACTTGGGACACATTGCGCGATTAAGCACGGTTAAACGCAAGCCCACGCGCTTAAGCTCAAACAGACAGCAAAACATCTCTACCAGTTCAGCAATGTTTTCACTAAGTTCCTGCTGAGCGGTATCACCCAAAGATTGACCAATACTTGCAAGCACAGTTTGGGGTGTGACGGTCATAGAAGCTTGGAATGTTGGATTGGCCTTTGCAAAGATATCGACAGAATTTTTAAGGGTTTCAGATAACTCGCGCTGCCAGATAACCATATTAGTTTCTTCGAGGTATATATCACCCAAAATCTCCGGCTCGCTGCCTTGAGATGCACGGCGAACTTTTATCTCACTGTTATTCAGAGCATTGTTATTCAGAGCATTAAAACTGGATGCCTGAGCCAGACCTATACTGCTCATGCTTGCTCCCATGCAGGGAATGGATCCTGCAATGTCGTCCAGTACGCTTTGCCGCGCAATACTTCTACTTCGCTTAACAGGCAATCATCAAGCGCTTGAGTGAAGCCGCTTTGATCCAGGCCCTGACCGATAAATACCAACTCTTGGCGCATATCACCAAAGGGTTCCACCCACTGCTTTTCAATCGAGGAGAGATATTCTTCGTCAGTGGGCCATTTTTCTTTGGGTAGCGCTTTCCAAAACATTCCGGCGAAACCATAGCGTGCAATGCCGCCCGCTTGGCTCCATTGACCGGCAAATTCGGGGCGTGAAGCCAACCAAAAATAACCTTTGGAACGGATTAGCTTGCCATACTTATCTGTGCTGTGTAGAAACTGGTGAAATTTTTCCGGATGAAAAGGTCGCCGTGCTTCATAGGTAAAACTGGCAATGCCATATTCTTCCGTTTCCGGAACATGCTCACCGCGCATCTCTTTAAGCCAGCCCGGCGCCTGCTGGGCACGCTCAAAATCAAATAAGCCAGTGCTAAGCACCTCATCGATATTCACCTGTCCCTGAGAAATCGGAACTATTTTGGCATGGGTATTTAGGGTTTTAAGAATCGCAGTTAAGCGGTCTATATCAGCCGAAATCGCCAAATCAGTTTTGCTGACCAGAAGAACATCGGCAAACTCAACCTGATCAACCAACAGATCAGCGACACTGCGCTCATCTTCTTCACCTAGAGACTCACCGGTATCCTGAAGGTACTTGGCCTCGTCATAATCTTTTAGAAAGTTGACCCCATCGACCACTGTAACCATTGTGTCCAGATCGGCAACATCAGATAGCGAGACACCATCCTCATCGGCAAAGGTGAAGGTTTCTGCTACCGGCAAAGGCTCTGAAATCCCCGTCGACTCAATGACTAAGTAATCAAAACGTCCCTCTTGAGCAAGATTATTGACTTCCTCCAACAG
>JABBBF010000024.1 GCA_018607545.1 SAR92 clade bacterium
GCCAATGAGCATGGCATGGCGATGGTATTTACTGGAATGCGTCACTTTAGACATTAATTGTTGCTTCCGTTATCCCTAAAAAGCCCGCGTTCTGCGGGCTTTTTAGCAACTGGCGTTTGTTACCGCAGTTCTTTTATATCAGCTTCTCAATAACAATGATTAACAATAAAGCAATACTCACGCCCTTCCAGAAAATAACCGGATCACGCTCAATTAGCGGCCGATTATTGCGCGAGATAAACGCGTTGTTGGGATGATGCAGATCGTGAACAAATTCTGACAACTCTTCGTAGCGTTTCTGCGGTTCAACATACAGCGCTTTTCGAAGTGCATCATCAACCCAAATTGGAAACTCGGTATCCTCATTAACGACCGTTTTATACGTCAGACGACGCTGTGCGGAAAGACTTCTCGCCTGGGCAATTTCAATATTGTAAGGAAAGCGGCCAGATAACATTTGATAAGTGATAACGGCTAATGCATAAATATCCGAACGTTGACTACCCACTTGTCCCAAGAAGTATTCCGGCGCTGAATAGCGCATAGTGCCGCGCACGGCTTCTTCGTTTTTGATATCGGTTACACCGGCAATAAAGGTTGAGCCAAAGTCGATAATTTTCACCGTATTGCCAGGGCCAATCATAATATTATTGGGTCGCAAATCCTGATGAATCATTTCTTGCCGATGAAAAGCCTGCAGACCTTTTGCCGCTTGCTCAATAATTGCTCTAACCTGATTAATGGTTGGTTTAGGATTATCGATTATCCATTGATTAAGGGTTATTCCCTCGACGTACTCACTCAGCAAATACAAATAATTACGTTTGCGGGTAGGTTCAATCGCTTTGACAACATGGGGATTGTCGATGCGCTTAGCTATCCATTCTTCAAGCATAAAGCTTTCAAGATACTGAGTATTATCACGCAATTCAGTGGAGGGTGTTTTAATCACAAGCGTTTTTTGACTTTCTATATCGCGCGCTAAAAAAACATGGCTGCGACTGCTGATATATATTTCACGGAGTATTTCATAACCATCAAATTTCATTCTTGGCATCAGTCTCGGCGGTAGTGGTAGCAGCGAAATATGCTGCTGAACCTCCGCTAACTGATAGTCGGGAAGATGCTCAACGCGAACAATTTGAATACTTAAATTATCATCGCTACCAGATAACATTGCCTGCTCAATAATTTTCTCTGCAGCAATATCTAGGTCGTCTGACTCCTTAATAAACTTCAATATTTCGGCGTTGCTAATAAATTCATAGACGCCATCAGTGGCGATAATAAACTGATCACCTTTGTCTATTGTTGCACTGTGGTAATCAATATCTAATACCGGCTCAATCCCTAAGGCTCGGGTTAGATAACTGATCTCGGCAGAGACAACTCGACGATGATCTTTGGTTAATTGCTCTAGCTGATTACCTGAAATACGGTAGATGCGAGTGTCGCCAGAATGGAACAAATGAGCAGTATTGGACTTTAGTATTAAGGCGCTAAATGTACATATATAGCCTTTATCTTTTTCAAAACGGTAGGGGCTGTTCTGGGTCTGTGCATAGAGCCAATGATTAACCGACTTCAATACTTTTTGAGCTGAAGTTTTTACTGCCCAGGCGTCAGAAGTGCAGCAATAATCTTCCAAAAAGCTTGAGACTGCCGTGCGACTAGCTATTTGGCTAACCTGGCTTGAGCTAATGCCATCGGCCATGGCTAAAACAATGCCCTTAGTACTTAACAGAGGTTCTTCGGGAACCAAATGACCCACGGCGTCTTGGTTAATTTCCTTAACGCCCTTGTTTGTCGCTTGACCAATACTCACTGTTAGCGGCTGGTTAATAATCAATCTCCCACTGTTTCAAGTTTATTCTTCACAACTGTGATTGTTAATAGTTTATGTCCAGCTGAAATAAAAAAGGCCCCAAAGTATTATCACTTTGGAGCCTTTAACTTGCCAGTCAAAAATCGTTACTTAGCGATTTCACGCGCAGGCGATGTTCTTACATGGGTATAGTACAGAGGTAAACCAACAAACAGTAAACCGCCGGCCAGGTTACCCAGAACAGTAGGTATTTCGTTCCACAGAAGATAATCATAGACCGTAAATTCACCGCCCATAATCATAGAGAATGGGAACAGGAACATGTTAACAATTGAATGCTCAAAACCCATAAAGAAGAACAGCATTACCGGCATCCACATAGCGGCCATTTTAGCGCCAGCAGAGGTTGAGATCATTGCGCCAACAACACCCATGGATACCATCCAGTTACACAACATACCGCGGATAAAAATGGTTATCCAACCACCGAGGCCATGTTCTTGATAACCGAGTGTTCTCGACTCACCAATAGTACTCACCTTAGCTGCAACGGCACCGCCATCAGTTGCGTAACCATAGGTTAAAATAAACGAGACCATAAAAGCGGTTGTCAGGGCACCAGCAAAATTACCCAAAAACACCAGTCCCCAATTTCGCAGAACACTTTTACCGGTAACACCTGGGCGCTTATCGAGAAATGCCAGGGGTACAAGTGTAAACACGCCGGTCAGCAAGTCGAATTTCATCAGGTACAACATAATAAAGCCAACCGGGAAAAGTATGGACCCGACCAGTAAGCTACCTGTTTTAACTGCGACAGTAATCGCAAAAACAGCCGCTAGACCTAAAATAGCACCCGCCATATATGCTCTGATAAAAGTATCTTTAGTCGACATAAATACTTTTTGTTCACCTGAATCAACCATCTTTGTGACGAATTCACTTGGTTCGATATAAGCCATTAAACTTTCTCACTTTTTAAAATTAAATTATTTTGTAAAACAATCTAAACTCTATAGCTAGATTGCCTGTTTCTTTCAATTGATTACCAGGATGCGTAAGGTAAGAATTTACCATTTAACGTCAAAATAACACGGTCACCTTTTGGATTTTCCTCTTTATCAACTTCCATAGAGAAGTCGATTGCACTCATAATTCCATCGCCGAATTTTTCTTGAATAACTTCTTTTAAGGTATCGCCATATACACCAACAACTTCGTAGAGTCGATAAACCAACGGATCCTGCGGCACATCCTTATCCCATTCTTTGGTCGGATATTCCATTAGTACTGACTTGGCTTCTTCTGGTAGCCCTAAGAATTCAACAAGCTTTTCCGCAACCTCTGGTTTACAGCTGTTCATACCCAAACAAGCTGAGGTCGTCCAAACCACTGACATTCCAATGGCATCGGCAATCGCCTGCCAAGTTAAATCTTTTTCTTTTTTAATCGAAAAAATAATTTCTGTTAAATCTATTTTTTGCATAAAACTCTTCCCAGGTGTTTTTGATGACTTTACAAAATAGGCATTTAAAAGAATAAATCTTTGCTGCTAACTAAATGCCTGCGCATAATTTTTTACATTACGAGACAGGTTTAGCAACAACTGTGCCAACAATTAGGAAAGGAATAATTATCCAGCGGTAAAGCTAATGCTTTAGACCGGGAGACTGCTAGGAATCAGGTGGGTTTGAAAAAGAAATTATATTTTTCTAAAAAGGAATTTATAACTAAGACTGTTAGTTTTTCTATTTTTGCACTATAAAAAATAGGTAGAAATTACCAGCGCACCAGATTGATACATTGTAGACGCAGTAGTTATTGCCCATAACTACTGCTGATTAAGGATTGTTCTTTGTAAAAGCAAAGGCGGCCAGGGCTCTTTCTCGCGACTCTTTGATATCAACAATTGGCGCTGGATAATCAACATCAATTTCTACACCAGCTGCGGCGAGAATCTCCGCCGGCGCCAACCAGGGTGCATGGATAT
>JABBBF010000049.1 GCA_018607545.1 SAR92 clade bacterium
TGGCCGAGAAGCAGCAAATGATTGAACCATTTGAGGCGGGGCAGGTGCGTTACTCCGGTGATGACCGGGTGATTTCTTACGGTACATCTAGCTATGGCTACGATGTTCGCTGCGCCAATGAGTTTAAGGTTTTTACCAATGTTCACTCGAAGACCGTGGATCCTAAAAACTTTGATAGTGACTCTTTTGTCGATATGACTGGTGACTACTGCATTATCCCGCCCAACTCTTTTGCTCTGGCGAGAACAGTGGAGTACTTCCGTATCCCGCGTTCGGTGTTGACCATTTGTCTGGGTAAGTCTACCTACGCGCGCTGCGGCATTATTGTTAATGTCACACCCCTTGAGCCTGAGTGGGAGGGTCATGTCACTCTGGAATTCTCCAACACGACCAATCTTCCGGCGAAGATCTATGCCAATGAGGGTGTGGCTCAGATGTTGTTCTTTGAGTCTGATGAGATCTGTGACACATCCTATGCCGATCGTGGTGGCAAGTATCAGGGGCAGACGGGCGTTACCCTTCCAAAGACCTAGATAACAGTCTTTTGGTGTTATTCAGATACAAAAAAACCTGGATTAATTATCCAGGTTTTTTTTGCGCAAAATATTGTCGTTATGCTGCTGGTTACGGACTGGCAGTTTCAATCTAGGGATTCAGCAGTGCCTGTTGCAGCGCTAGTGCTTGTTTCTGCAGGCGCTTGGTATTTTCCGGACCAGTTCTAAGCAGCTGCTTTTGCATTGGCAACAGTGCTTCCAGGGCAGGATCGGCGAATTTGTAGACCACAGACTCTCTGCTCAGCTTAATTGGTTCTACGATAATCGGAGTTGCCAGAATTACATCAATAGCCTGAAGAATAATGCCGTCCATCTGTCGCGGGTTGTAGCCCATCTCTGAAAATGCGCTCTCCAGCAGGGGGCGTGTAAAGTGAAACATTTTTGCCATCGATGCCATATCTAAAGAGGTAATGGCACTGATCGTGCTGTCGTAGCGCTCGTAGTTGCCGGCATTTAACCAGGTGCTGCCATCGCTTTTATGGGTGGCAAATTTACCTTCTGGCGGGGTTAGGGGAAATACCTTGGATAGTATTACGCCATTGGAAAGGCCGTCGAGATAACTGGCGGTGCGCCTGATCAGATCGTCAGTTGTGACCCAGCGTGAAAATTCTTGTTTATCGTTAATTAGCAGCAGTCGCTCGCGGATAAAGTCATCGCTGTCATCCAGGCCGGGAAGCTCTGGTGGCTTGGATACCAGGGGTGGCTCTGGTTGCAGTTCAGGCTCTGGTGCACTTGGGATAACCGCTTCTGGCGTCGCTGGGGCCTGAATGACGGGTTCCACCACCTGCTCTGGGATTGGGGTCAGTTCAAGGTCTTCATTCAGTGTTGATTGCGACTGGTAGATAATTCCAACGATTATAGCTACCGCTGCCAATGCACCAATAATAAGAGTGGGGTTTGAACCAGAGGGTTTGCGTGGGCGATTCATAGTTGATTCTCGTCAGTTTTTGCCAGTGGTGTTATTGCTTTGTCGTTTATAACGGCACTCTGTAGATTTAGGTGATGGCCGTCTTTGCCTTTTGACTGTTGCAGTTTTACGATCAGATAATCCCAGTCAGTTGCCAGCCAGATGATGACAGTTTTATTAGCATCGTCGATAACTCTCTCAACTTTCACTGTATTTAAGGGACCGATGGCGGTTTGCAGGATTTGCTCTGACACGACCTTATAGTCGTATTGTTTCAGTTTACCTCGTGAAATAACAGGGTAGGAAAAAACTTGCTTGCCGGCACTTAAATCGCGTCGCAGTTGCAGTCTGTGGGTGATCATATCCAGAAACCCGACTTCGAGTTTCAGCTCGTTATTGGCGCTGCCATCTTTGCGATATTGCACCTTGCTGCCCTGCCAGTCGAAGTTGTGCTCTTCTGAGCGGTCTCGTCCAAACACTGAGCGGGTGTAGCTGTATTGGGTCGGGGAGAGCTGCTGATCTGCAGTCAGTTTAAAGGTGCTCTGTTCATTGACTTTGCCAATAAAATTTTTCGCGCTGAGGCTTTCACGGTAAATGCCCGGTTCGATCTCTTCGAGTTTTTGTACGGCGTTAATATTCAGGCCGCTAAACTGAGCTGAGTAACTTGCTTGATAGAGGCTGATGGGTAATTGGCTGGCGGTTTTACTATCGGTATGGCTATCGTTATAACTAGGCTTATGGCTATGGCTAAAGGCTGAGCTGGCAGATACCAATAGCAGTAGTGAGAGCAGTTTTGACAGACTTATAATCTGGGCGGTTGCTGAAAGTTTGCTGGATGGCATCACTATTTTAACCTCGGCATTTAACTGGACTGGTTAGAGTAACAAAATAGCAGATGGTTCATGGAAAGGCTCTATATTATGTTTTATCGCGTATCTCGAGGCTGACCCCTTCCGCGGGTAGCAATTCGTTATCGAAGATAACATCGCCATCTTTTAATTCTAAAAGACCCTGACAGAACCACTCGGCAGCCAGAGGGTAAATCTGGTGTTCATAGGCTAATATTCGGCTTGCCAACAGCTGTGCTGTGTCATTTTTTAACACTGGTACCCGGGCTTGAACAATTGTTGGGCCGCCATCGAGTTCTGGAGTGACAAAGTGCACTGTTGCACCGGCCTCACTGTCGCCTGCATCTATGGCGCGCTGGTGAGTGTGCAGTCCGGGGTATTTTGGCAGCAGCGATGGATGAATATTCATCAGCTGACCGAGGAAGCGATTGACAAAATGCGGGGTGAGAATACGCATAAAGCCGGCCAGGATAATCAGGTCTGGGGAGAAACTTTCAATAACATCGCCCAGTGCCTGGTCAAATTCGCCCCGGGATTCAAAGCTATTGTGGTCGAGGGTAATATTTGGAATACCGACATTGGCGGCCCGCTCGAGACCTTTAACCCCGGCTTTATTGCTGATCACGGCGACAATATCGGCGTTCAATGAATTGTCGGCGCAGGCGTCGATAAATGACTGCAGGTTAGAACCGCCGCCAGATATTAAAACTACTATTCGTCGCTTGCGCGTCGAGCTATCCTTCATTTAGATAATCCAACCAGTTGCACCTGCTCTTCGCCTGCAGCCAATTCGGAGATACTGCCCAGCTCAAAGGCGGTTTCGCCGCTGGCGGCCAACATATCCAGTGCTTCCTGAGCTTGGTCAGCTGGTACACAGATCACCATGCCAACGCCACAGTTAAGGGTGCGATGCATTTCATGCTCGTCGATATTGCCGCCTTTCTGCAACCAGTCAAAGACCACCGGGCGCTTCCAGGCCTGGGTGTCGATAACCGCTTTGGCGTTCTCTGGCAGGACACGGGGAATATTTTCCAGCAGTCCGCCGCCGGTAATATGTGCCAGTGCATTGACCTGTGATTTTTTAATCAGCTCAAGCAGCGGCTTGACGTAAATTTTTGTCGGTTCCATCAGCAGGTCGATTAGCGGGGTGCCGTCGAGCTCTTCTACGGCGGGGTCTGTATTTGTCACTTCCAGCACTTTGCGAATAAGCGAATAGCCATTGGAGTGAGGGCCGCTGGAGGCGAGGCCAATCAACTTGTCGCCAACGGCAACTTTGCTGCCATCGATCAGTTCAGATTTCTCGGCGATACCAACACAGAATCCAGCCAGATCATAGTCTTCGCCTTCGTACATACCGGGCATCTCTGCAGTCTCGCCGCCGATGAGTGAACATCCGGAGAGTTCGCAGCCGTCGGCAATACCGTTGACCACGGCAGCGGCAGTGTCTATCTCGAGCTTGCCGGTGGCGTAGTAGTCGAGGAAGAACAGTGGCTCGGCAC
>JABBBF010000047.1 GCA_018607545.1 SAR92 clade bacterium
TCCGCGTTAAGCGCACATTAGAACAGGTCATCAACCGAATGGGGGGAGTAAACCGCGGCAGACCCAATATGACACGTGGCGGTGCCGCGCCAAAACAAAAATGGCGTTAACCACATAACTGTCTACTTTTAACTTAGGTTATTGGTACGCTGCCTCAGAGGCCTTTTCCCTGACGCTCAGCCCTTTGTCGGCGTCCCGGGCGCTTGATGACACACGCAAGCACCAGAGACCACCCATCATTATTTGTGGTTCCAACTCGAATCACACTCACTTAAGTGCCAAGACTTCAGGCTAGCCCGCTGGAGCCAATGCCTTTTCTTTCGACTTCTTAAGTACGACCTTCGCGCCAGCATCTGTATTGTTCAAAGGGTGATACTTGCCATAGGGCATAGTCGCAACAGCAGTGGCATTTACTTGCCGCGCAATGGGAATGTAATCGGTCATTGCAGTTGTTACAGCAGTCTTGATGATATCGGCGAGTAAAAAGCCAGTTGAGTCACCTGAGGTATCCACCACAATTTCTTGATCGTAAGACCATAGAACCGCACTGTCAGTAGTTGAACGAAGCACATAGCTCATACCAACGGTCACATTCGCAGCTAAGACAATATAATTAGTGTCCCACTTATTAATTGTGATATACAAAACCGAATCTGCGCCAAAACTTGTTTTAAACATACTCAAAGGAATACCCGTAATCTGGCTGCCTTCTATAAGCCCTTCCCTTCTAAAAATATCCGAGACAATGGAAACAGGGAGTACATAGTATCCATTGTCGGCGAAAGGAATCGTCAATGTTGAGTTGACGAGATTAGCCGCATCGGCAGCAGTAGAATTGTTAATTGCAGGTACTACGACAATTGATACCGGTTTATCAGTTTCAGAATACATCTTCGGAAAAGCCTGACCTTTTGTCTCAACTTCGGCGCAAGCACTGATCAAAAAAACTAACGCAATGGTAGAAATAAGTTTCATTATTCTTCAGCTCCTGTTTTTGGCTTGACCAGCAGCCGCTGCAAAAATATGGCAGACTCTGGGTACAAATCTCGTTCAGCCTGATACTGGGCTACCGCCTCATCATTTTTATCTGCATCACTCAACAAATTACCTAGCTCTGCGTGAATTCCCGGAGGAGTACGCAGATCTTTCTCTTTTGACTTAGTGATAATATCCTTTAGCGTTGCTTCATGTGCCGCTCTTGTTGTCTCACCTGGATTCTTTAAAAGGTCATGGTAAGTGTAAGAGTATTTCCCCCAGTAGTAACCACCAGGCGAGACTGTAGTGCAACCTACTAGCCCTATGCATAAAATAACGGCTAAAACTTTAATCTTCATTTTCTAATCCTTATGTCTCGTGTTTGACCATCGCTAAAATATAGACTCTTGCTGTAGACCACAACGTCTCCATCGCTCACCTTTATAGGTTGGGTTCCACTGTCTACCTCGAGCACTATCGTTTGCAAACCCTCATTTTCTGAGTCTTTGGCACCCAAGACTCCAAACTCATAGGCTGTCAGGTCAGCTTTAGATACCAACATACTAAACCTGGGCCCCACATCAACTCTGGACCCTACGAGAACCTCACTGCGAATAATTAATGTAGCCTGCTGAGTAATACCGGCCTCATATTTCTGAAGACCGCCACATGCGCTAAGCCAGAGTGCTAAAACGCCTATATAGAAACTTTTAATCATCATGAACCCTCAAATATTTAATCGCTAACAACGTAATATTTACTAAGGTCAGATCCGATAGAACCTGACACCTTTGAGACATAGGAGATTTCATTAAACTCGTCGTCGCCAAATGTCATCTCCACAGAGATAACCGCAACTTGTTTGCCGGGCAAGGTTATCAAAGCACCAGTTTGTGGGTTTTTAATCGTCTTTCCTGATTGAAAAACCTTTAATTTTAAACCCTCTGAAAGGCCTTGACTTGCGCCGCCCGCAAGAATGTATGAGCCGCTGTCTTCATCTTCAGACAGAAGATATGAACGCCATGGCTTACTCGTCATATTCTCCACAAGATTACTTGTTAACTGGGATATGGCCGCAGACATGGCTTTATCTGTGAGGCTTTGATCAAAACCAGCACTTGACCCCACACCTAATGTTTTCTTCGCTTCAGAAATGGCTTCACCAGCCCCTTCTTCAGAGTGAATTATTCTGCCGGTGCTTACCTCGATCAGGCGCACATTGACCTTTGCATAGGCCTTTTGCACCTTTTTACGGGAGAACACGCCGGTATCACTTTCTGTAGAGCGCCCAAATTCACTCACTGAACCGACGATTAAATAGTCAACGGCGACCCCTTCACTTTTTAAGCCAGCCAGAAGTTTTTCCGCGGAAGTTTTTTCAGTATCTATCCGCTCAAACATTAGGAAATAACCCGTATCGGTCAAGCGAGCACTCAATATATCAGCGGCCTGCTTACCAATTCGATTACCAGACTCGCTGACTAAAAAGGAGTTGCCGGACTGAGTTTCGTTGGTGAAGCGGGAAATGGCTATTTTTCTTTTAAGCTTAACCACCGGTTGATCGACAGTGGCATCAGACTGCACTGATAGAGTACTAATTGTCGAGTTGCCAGCATCGGCAAAACTACTCACAGCCAAAGCTATTGTTAATGCACGTAAAAAAACAATCATGGGATCTTAACCTTAATGTTTACCTAAAAATGAATGGTGCCACAAACCAAACTATGAACCAATCCATGAGCAGCCAATCCCACTGACTGCTGGATCGATAACCAATTTGACGGCACAGTAACCCGAATCCTAGCAGACTATTGCCTGCATAACCTTATACCCCAACATCGAAATAAAAACGGTGGTGAACCGAACCTGATTATTCACCATCACAACTGCTGGTTACAAACATAAACTATCAGGCTCCGATTAGTCTAACAAGAGGACCAGTAAAAGGCTGCCGCAGCAGCCTTTTTCTTAAAATTCGAGACTCTGCTAGCTTTCCATACGCTTTATCGAGTAGAGATCAAAACCCACATCCTGACAGTCATAAATGGTATCAGCCATCTCACGAGCAGTATTACCCTCTGCCATCCATGCTGCCATGTCGGCCGCCTGCTCATCGGCGCTACCCCAGAAATCAGCCCTGACAAAGGTGTAGTTTTGCATGGAGCCTCCTGTAGTTGCCGGGTCAAAGGTAGGGATTTGCAAAAACGCCATATAGTTCATACCGCGACCTACGGTGCGTTGATCGGCAATCCATTCGGCAAATGCCGCTCCAGCTGCTGCACCATCTGCTTGGGTCTTGCCCTCTTTAAATGAACAGAAACTATAAGACGCCTGAAACTGTTGTGCCGGATCCCATTCCTGTACCGGCGCGGTTATCGGCATTGTTTCGAAAAGAAATCTCTTCTCAGCATTGCAGACGAGTGTACTGTCAAATTCAGCACCGAATGCCTCCGCATGGTTTTCCACCCAGTCTTTCCAACCTGCCTCGCGAGCTTCTACTGAGGACCAAATATTGGCCCACATGCCGTCATAGAGCTCTGTTTTAACCTTTGGCATAATCGCAAAAGCACCTAGTGCTGGCACAGGACTTTCCTTGCTGATTAGGTTCCACGCCGCTGTAAGCTTGGCATAATTCTCGGGGCTAAAGTCTGCTCCGCCATCACAATATAGATACTCTACAAACGTAGATACTGGCGCAGCCGGTTGAGCCGCAGCCATATCCATTTCAACCGCTGCGCTCATCTCCGCAGCCGACCAATAGCAGAGCGGTTACCGCTAATCCTGTTATTAATTTCATCCTGTCTACCCCTCAGTAGTAATTGTTATTATTTA
>JABBBF010000167.1 GCA_018607545.1 SAR92 clade bacterium
AAACCGGTATGGTTGCTATCGCGTTGTACGCCGGATCCTTTCAAGGGATGCAGGCAGAGTGGCAAAATGTATTGCGCCTGATCAGTGTACTTTTTGTCACGCCGGTGGTGTTCTATTCTGCCCAGCCGTTTTTTAGCAGTGCTTGGCACAGCTTAAAAATACGCTACCTGGTGATGGATGTGCCCGTAGCCCTGGCCATTTCGCTGGCCTACAGTGCCAGTCTCTGGGCCACTCTAACAGGTGGTGGTGAGGTCTATTTTGATTCGATCACCATGTTCAGTTTCTTTTTATTACTCGGTCGTTTTGCCGAGCAGCGTATTCGCGATAAAAATATGCTGCTATTAAATCGCGGCACCTTGTTGCCCCCAGTGGCGACTCAGGTTTTCCCCCAAGACGAGCTTGCCGAATCTAAAGCAGACGCACAGGTGCCGATCAAAATGCTCTCCGTCGGCGACTTTATTCGGGTTAGTGCCGGACAAATTATTCCCTGCGATGGCCTAATTGAAGAGGGTACCAGTCAGGTCAGCGAGGCGCTTTTGACTGGTGAATCTAAACCTTTGAGCAAACAGGCCGGACAACCTGTCTATGCAGGAACCGTCAATGGCGCCAACCCGCTATTGATAAAAATTAGCGCCACCGGCGAAGCTACCTGTCTCTCCTCGATTGTTAAACTGGCCGAGCGCGCGGCGCTAGATAAACCCCAATGGTCTATGCTCGCTGATCGAATTGCCAGTTATTTTATTGCTGGGCTGCTGCTAATCGCTGCAGCCGTGGCCACTTACTGGTGGCTCCATGAGCCTGAGCGGGCACTGTGGGTCACATTGTCGGTGTTGGTTGTTACCTGTCCCTGTGCGCTATCCTTGGCAACTCCCACGGCGCTCACTGTAACCAGCAATATTCTGCGTGCTCGGGGGTTTTTAATTAATCGCATGCATGTGCTGGAAACCTTAGCTGCGATTGATCAGGTCGTCTTTGATAAGACCGGCACCCTAACTGAGGGTAATTTAAAGCTGGTCTCTGTGCATACCTATGGCACTAGTGCCCATATCTCCGAGAGGCAAATTATTATCTGGGCAGCTTCCCTAGAGCGCGGCAGTCAGCACCCCATTGCCTTAGCACTGCGCAATAATAGCCACCTCCAAAACGAGATGGCAGCGACGGTCACAGAGCAACATTTTATTACCGGCTTGGGTGTTAGGGGCAAGATAGGCACTGAGACTTTTTATCTTGGCAGCCCTGCTTGGGTCCGCGAGATGGCAGGGCTACAGGCGCTGACGGAGAATAACTCTGAGACCACTCGGGAACAGTCTATCCAAGTGGCCCTAGCTCGCAGTGGTGAATGGCTCGGGACACTCTCATTTTCCGACCAGCTGCGCCCAACGGCGGTGGCAGCGGTGAACCAGTTGCATCAGCGTGGATTAAAAGTGTCACTATTATCTGGAGACCCCTCTCCTGGTGCCGCGCAAATTGTTAAACCCCTGAGACTTGATAGCTGCCAACTGTCCCTGCAGCCGCAACAAAAACTGGCCGTGGTTCGCGATCTTCAAAGGCGCGGCAAACGCGTGCTAATGGTTGGCGACGGTATTAATGACGTGCCGGTTCTGCAAGCCGCAGATGTCTCAGTGGCTCTGGGGCAGGCCAGTGATCTACCGCAGATCCATGCTGACGTGACATTGCTTAGCGGCGACCTGAGGGCACTGCCAGAGGCTATAGCCACGGCAACTCAAACTCGGCGCATTATTAAACAAAATATTCTTTGGGCCATAGGCTATAACTTAGTCGCACTGCCCTTAGCGGCCACCGGCTATGTGCCACCCTGGGCCGCAGCAATTGGTATGTCTGGCAGCTCGTTATTGGTGCTGTGCAATGCCCTGCGATTAGCTCGAGGGGCTAAGCTCAAGCCGGGGAAAACTTATGATGGAACGCCTGTAGTGGAAAGCGTGTAATGGGAAGCTTGTAATGGAAAGCCTGTATCTACTTATTCCTATCTCCCTAGTATTTATCGCCATTGCCATAAAGCTATTTTTTTGGGCAGTGCATTCTGGACAGTACGATGATCTCGACAGTGAGGGAGAGCGCATCCTATTTGATCAGGAGGAGCTCTCAGTTAAAGGATCGGCTCAAGTAGCGATTGGAGGCCCAGATGAGCAAACTGGGCCTCAAAAAAATAACCGGGACAAGCCTCTATGACCGTTGATTACGCACTACTAGGCACACTTTTTATGGTTGGTCTGTTTGGCTCCGGTCACTGCATAGGTATGTGTGGCGGCATAGTTGCGGCACTGGGTAGCAATCGCCCCAACCTAGTGTTACTGCTCGGTTATAACCTTGGCAGGCTGGTCAGCTATTGCATAGCTGGCGCTATTGCAGCAGGTCTAGTGGTAGGACTGGCGGGCGAACGCTATCAGGCATTGATTCCGCTGTTGCGAACCTTGGCCGGAACCATGGTTGTATTGATGGGCTTGTATATCGCCGGTTGGTGGCAAGTTCTGACGCGCCTAGAACAGCTCGGACAAATTGTCTGGCGACAGATCCAGCCGCTGATCTCGCGTCTAGGCAAACCGGACAGCCCAGTCAAATCCATTGCCGCCGGTATGCTTTGGGGTTGGTTGCCCTGCGGTCTGGTCTACAGCGCTCTGAGCCAGGCATTGCTCAGCGATTCTCCAGCTATGGGTGCACTGGCAATGCTATTTTTTGGTCTTGGCACCTTGCCAGCAATGTTGGCCACCGGTTGGTTTTCCAGTCAAGTGGCGCGCTGGCTGCAGTCACCGGCACTGCGCAAACTGATGGGCCTGTGCTTAATCGCCATGGGGTTGTTAATGATATGGCAGATGCAGCAGTCGACTGGGCATCCCCATCATTGAGTAACTGTTGTGAGGGTCTTTTGATATTGATCATTGTTGGTCAGAAGCGGGAGTTGATTAAATAAGCTGAGTGTTTTGACGTTTCTTGGTAGCTCACTTTGATGATTAATCTGAAAACTCAAATAGACGAAATTAAAACCTAATACCTAACATCTAAGAAGCTAACATCTACAAAACTAAAGGTACAAAAAGTGAAAGAACTTATCGGAATACTTTTTAGTCCTCAAGCCACATGGTCAACCTTGGCGCAGGAATCAGATTCGAAGATCAAATCGCGGCTCCTGTTAATACTGCTGATGGCGGCGATTCCCCCCTTGAGTTTTTACTACGGCACAACCCAGATTGGCTGGCACAGCGGTGGTGAACTAACCAAAATTTCCACAGCGAGCGCTATACCTCTAATGGTGCTATTTTATCTTGCCCTGGTAGCCTCGGTGGTGGTGATTGGACTGATGACCCACTGGATGTCGAAAACCTATAGCGCCCAGTCGTTCCCCATTAAAGGTATGGTGTTAATCGGCATGGCCAATACGCCGATCTTTCTTGCGGGTCTCTTGGCGCTCTATCCAGTCTGGTGGTTTGATATTCTTCTCGCCACTGCCGCCTGCTGCTATACCATTCGCCTGCTATATCTCGGGGTACCTAAACTGATGCAGGTGCCAGAGGACCTCGGCATGCTCTATGCCAGTGCACTATTTGCCGTGGCCCTGGTGTATGCGGTGGTGGTTTTAGGCGCAACTGTGATTCTTTGGGAATATGTTGCCACACCGGTATTTGTTGATGGCTAAAAATTGGAATTAGCTGCGCATACGCACATCCATCTGGGGGAAGGGGATTTCAATTTCCGCTGCTCTCAGATTGTTGTAAATCGCAGTTAGATAGCGTGATTTCACCCAGCCC
>JABBBF010000026.1 GCA_018607545.1 SAR92 clade bacterium
TCGCGCCAGTCTGTGAACACTTTGGTCAGGTCGATAACCATCTGCAGCGACAGGGCATTTAGAGCTTCGGGGCGGTTTAGGGTGATAAGGCCGACGCCAGCAATGATTTCGCTTTGAATTTGGCTCAAGTGGAAATTCTCCTTCTGATGTTAATAACAGCAGCAAAAAACAAAGCCGCCCAATAGTGACCTATTGAGCGGCTAGATATAATTTAGCAGCGGCTAGTTTAAACGCTTGGGAAATCCGCAGCTAGCTCTGTTTTTACATTGGCAGCAGAGGGGCTGATTGCAGCTTTTTCAGGTTGGCACTGCCGGTTAAAAACATTGCCCAGCGCAGTTGTTCGCGAAGGATTTCAATTCTTTCAATCACCGCCTCGGTGGATTCTAGAGCGGGCTGTAAGAAGGGTTGCGCCATGGCGCTCATATTGGCACCGAGACGCAGACTGCGGGCAATGTCCAGCCCGTTGCGCAGGCCGCCGGAGGCGATTAAGCCCAGTTGGCTGGACTGGCTCCGTACACGCGGAATCAGCTGCGCGGTGTTCATACCCCAGTCGACAAAGGGCGCGGCGATTTGCTGTTCGCGGGTTTGTTCGATGCGGGCACTTTCGATGCTGGCCCAGCTGGTGCCGCCGCGGCCAGCGATTTCGATCCAGCTGACGCCCACATCGATTAGGCGCTGGGCAGAGCTAGGGCCTATACCTGAACCCACTTCTTTGACAATTACTGGCACGCTTAGGGTGACACAACATTCTTCGATGGCGTCGAGGACGCCGCGCCAGTCGCGATCGCCATTGGGTTGCACCAGCTCTTGCAGTGGATTGAGATGAATAATCATGGCGTTGGCTTCGACACTGTCCACGGCGCGCTGTGCTAATTCGACCCCATGTTGCTGCAATTGGGTGCCGCCAAGATTGCCCAGCAGAATCGCCTTGGGCGCCCAGCGGCGGACATCTTGGGCAAGGCCTTCCTGCAGTGCTGCGCGCTGTGAACCCAGTGCCATGGGAATCTGTGCTTGCTCAGCGGCTTCCGCTAGGTGGCGATTGATGGTTTCGCCGTGTTCACAGCCACCGGTCATGGCGCCAATAATCAGTGGCGCAGAGCAGTATTGATCCAGAAATACCCTGGAGCAGTCCACGTCACTGACCCGTAGTTCTGGCACCGCGCTGTGTTCGAATTGAATACGATCAAAACCGGCCGATGTTGCAGCTTGGTGTTCGGCTTGCAGTGCCAAATTAATATGGTCGGCTTTGCGCTGGCTAATGTCCGTCATGTTATTGCTCTTCTGCTTGTTGGCCGTGAATAAAATCAACTAGCACCATATGGGGCACTGTCAGTGCGGCCAGGCCGATAAAGGTCAGCTGTAAAAGCGCCGGTGTTATGGCTGTTACGGATGTGGGGGCACTGTTGGTCTGGAATACCAGATAAACCCCTGCGGCTGCATAGGCCAGTAGGCTATAGGCCACAGCCTCAGAGGCGCTGCGTCGACGCTGATCTGGGGCAATACTGCGCCAGATACGCTGCATATGACTGCGGCTGTGCCAGAGGCAAAAATACAGGGCAAAACTCACCAGGGGTGGCAGCAGATAGGCTAATACAATCAGTACAGCCAAACTGAGTAGTGATTGGCGCCAGCGCGGTTGATAGATGCTGTAGATCAGATAGGCAAAGAGACTGGCAGCCCAGGGTAATCGCAGCTGATCAATCTGATTGAGCAGCCAGAGGCTATTCTCGGCCCCCACCAATACTGCAAACAACGGCTCTACATCCGCGCTTTGCAAAACCGGTATGCCGATCACCACTAGGCCGCCATGGGCAATCAGGGGAAGCCAGGCGTCTCTTGATGAGGGCGAGCTTATATGACGAATATCGCTGCTGCCAAAGTGCAGTGCTGAGATGCCCAAGAAAAATATCAGGCTGGGCAGCGGGTAGAGCCACCAGAGGCCAGCGACACTGGCTGCCAGTAGTAAATAAATAATATGAAAGAGCACCCATGGCAGCATGCCGCTGGGCCAGCCGACCCGTCTTGCCACTGCGCCATCGAGTCCCCCGTGGGGCACACCGATTAGCAGGATCGCCGCTATCGCCATCAGGGATGCATTGGATAATAGGGCTAAGTCAGGCACTTTTAGATTGCCTCAGAAGGCGTTTTGAAATCTGTTTTCCGCCTTGTTTTAGTGTTTCTAGTAAAAAAGGGATTTTAGGCATGGCGGCTATCACTCGCAGCCAATCGTTGGCCGTGGCCTGGCCAAGCATAAAGCGGGCAAATTGGTCGCCATTGAGCGCTTGAGCCATGCGCATATACAGTGACACGGCGAGCTCTGGTCGGCTGAGCAAAACACCATTAAATATTTTATCCATGACCGTGAGCCGACTGGATATAGGTGTTGGAACCGCCATATTACCCTGAGCAATTCCCGCTGCCAGCTGGCTTATCTGCTGTTGAATGTGCTGAAAGGCATAGCCCGATGAGCGCCGTACAGCACCACTGGCGGCGCCTATAGTAGCGATTGTGGCGGTAGTGGCTATTCCCTCGGACACTGGAGATGCAGAGTCAGCAATCAACGTATCCATGGGAATCACCCCGGTTTCTTCGCAGATAACCTCGGCCACTTCAATATTATTGTCTCGCAGCCACCGCTCAATGGCATCGCGATACCAGGATTGGGGTACAAGCCCGGCGGAAATTAAGGTCGATTCAATCAACATATGATGATCAGAAAAGGGCAGCGCATAGATAAAGTGCAGCCCTCGTGATTGGTCGACACGAAAGTCCATCAAAGTGGCCATGTCTGGATCGTCGATTGGCTCTTTGGTGTGGATATGCCAGCCGAGAAAATGCTGGCGTAAACCATCCTCAGCGATTTTAGGCGGGCGACTGTCATAGACCGTTTTGGCGCTGTAGCGGCCTTTTTCAGTCTCAATAATGGTTTTATGCTGTTGTGAGTGCAGAGCCTTAACTGAGTCTTCAATTAGGCTTACAGGATCGCGCAACTGTGCCGCACGATCGATTAGATAATCTGCTGAACTAAGACTTAGGTAGCTGTATTGATTGCTACTGTGGACCACTCGGCTTGTGTTATCGATCAGCTGCCAGCGGCGCCAGCGACCTTTTACTGAATGAGATAGTTGCTCAGCTTGTTGGTCCAGAGCCCAGAGTCCCCAGCTGCAGTCGCGCTGTTGCGTGGTCTGAGGTTCAATAACCACTGTGCTCGGTGGATTATCCTGGGCTGCAAGCTGCGCTGCCAGAGTGAGCCCAGCATTGCCGCCGCCAATAATAGCGATATCAAATTCAGTCGACACCGGCTAGCCCCTTTAAATCTCTGTGCAGAGTAGCCTCATGTTGAGGTACTTTTTTCAGCGCCATCCCCGATATCAGGTCACCCAGACTAGTGATACTCAGGCGCGCTTTGGTGATCTTATTCACCACGGTGCGACCACGCCACCACTGCAGTCCACCGCGCTTGAGCTGACGGCCAATCTGACCGTAGACCCGCAGTGCCACAATAATTGAGAATCTGCTGCGCCAGGGTAACAGATGAATGCCAACCAGAGCGCTGGCGTAGTAGCGATCGGCTAACTCTAATAGCCGATTGATCGCCGCAGCCACCGGCAAGTGGCAGTCGTTAGCGGCGTTGGCAATAGTTTCTGGGCTAAGTGGGGCATCAAACCAGTTGGCAGGCAGATAGCGGCGATCCATTTTGGCATCTTCGAGCACATCTCGAGCAATATTGGTGAGCTGCATGG
>JABBBF010000205.1 GCA_018607545.1 SAR92 clade bacterium
GCGGTAAAAGCTGGGCTTGAATTGGGTGAAACTGTCTCCATATAGAAAGCTGGGACTTAATAACTATTAAAATTGAAGTATTAAAATTGAAGGCATAACCATGACTGATAACAACAATGCTCCAGAAGCAGCTAAGCAAGAAAACGCCGCAGGACCAAACTTTGCGGTACAGCGCCTCTACCTTAAAGACCTCTCATTTGAGACCCCTCAGGGTCCAGCAGCTTTTCAAAAGCAGTGGAAACCTAAAGTCACTCAAGACCTTAGCACTAAGTCGGCCAAGATTGATGACAACACTTACGAAGTGGCACTGCGCATAACCATTACAGTAAAGGATGAAGAAGAGACTATCTATCTAATTGAGGTTGAGCAGGCAGGCCTGTTTAGCATCAAAGGCATCGAAGAGCAGCAGCTGGCACCGGTATTAAACGTCACCTGCGCAACCATGTTGCTGCCCTATGCTCGCGAAGCCATTGACAGTGTTCTCATCAAGGGATCATTCCCTCCGCTGATGATCCCACCGATCAATTTTGAGTCTCTGTTTAGCTCTGCTCTTAAACAATCAGCCGAAGAAAAAACAGAAGGTAATTCAGAAGCAAGCACTCACTGACCAGCAAGAAAAGCGCCAGAGCTAACAAAAAACCCGCTCAATTAGCGGGTTTTTTTATTCAGGGAAAATCTGTTCTGGATTATCTCCAAAACCTACCATCTACTCTATCTATAAAGCCTGATTTTCCATCTTGTATTCCTGTAATTTTCGAGTCAGCGTATTGCGCCCCCAACCGAGGAGTTGCGCAGCATCTTTTTTACGCCCACCAGTATGGGCCAGCGCTGTCTCAATCATTGTCCGCTCAAATTCTGGCAGTGCACGTGAGAGAATTTCTCCGTGACCCGATCGCAATTCACGCTCACTCCAGCGCCGCAACATCTGCTGCCAGTCACCATGAACACGCTGCTCAGTATCAGTTTCTTCGGCTTTTAGCTCCGGAGGCAAATCGGTCAGTAAAACTTCACGACCGGCGGCCATCACTGTCAGCCAGCGGCAGATATTTTCCAACTGCCGCACATTGCCAGGCCATGAGAGCCCATAGAAAAAGTCTTCAGCTTCCTGAGATAAGGCTTTTGGCTCCATATCCAGCTCTTTCGCAGACCGATGGAAGAAATGTTTCATTAACTGGGGAATATCCTCGCGGCGATCGGCCAGCTTCGGCAGGTGCACTCGAATAACATTAAGACGGTGATAGAGATCTTCCCGGAAGCGGTTGTTCTCAACCAACTCCTCAAGATTCTGGTGGGTGGCAGCAATAATCCTTACATCCACCTTAACTGAAGTGTGGCCGCCAACCCGATAGAATTCACCATCAGCCAATACACGCAACAGTCGAGTCTGGGCTTCTGGTGGCATATCACCAATCTCATCCAAAAACAGGGTTCCGCCATTGGCCTGCTCAAAGCGGCCTTCTCGGCGCTGGGCCGCGCCGGTAAAGGCGCCTTTTTCATGACCAAATAATTCAGATTCGATAAGGTCATTGGGAATAGCGGCCATATTGAGAGCAATAAATTTTGAGGTTCTGCGCGGGCTGTGCCTGTGCAGCGCATGAGCTACCAGCTCTTTACCCGTTCCCGACTCACCGTTAATCAGCACTGTGATATTGGAATTGGAGAGGCGACCTATGGCGCGAAAGACCTCTTGCATAGCCGGGGCCTCGCCGATTATCTCCTGCGAGGGCGGTGCCTCTTGCGGCTCCAGTTTGGATTTTTGCTCCCGGGCAAAGGTAACACCGCGACGAGCCACTTCCACTAGCTCATCCAAATCAAAAGGCTTTGGCAAGTACTCAAAAGCACCGCCCTGATATGCTGCAACAGCGCTATCGAGATCAGAGTGGGCGGTGGTTATGATCACTGGTATATCTGGTCGCGTAGTATGAATCTGCTTAAGCAGCTCAAGACCGTCAATCCCCGGCATACGTATATCAGAGATAATAATCTCTGGCTGCGACAACTTTAGTGCCGCCAGCAGATCATCACCACTTTCAAAGCTCTGCACCTCAATGCCATCGCGCTTGATGGCTTTTTCCATCACCCAGCGCAGTGAACGGTCATCTTCAGCGATCCAAATTTCTGATGTGTTCTGCATGCTATGCCTTTATCGGTAAATAGATTGAAAAACAGGTGTGACCCGGCTCTGACTCACACTCAATAATGCCCTGATGAACATTGATCGCCGACTGGGCTATGGTTAGCCCCAGTCCTGTTCCCTCAATGCGACCGCTAATCATAGGGAAGAAAATACGCTCTTTAATATCGCTCGATATACCCGGACCATTATCAATAATATCCAGTCGGCAGAGCGCCTTGTGATACTCACCAGCAATGGTGAAGCTGCGTTGAATACGGCTTTTAAAGGTTAGCTTTCGCTGCTCCAAGCCGGCCTCAAGGATTGCCTGCATAGCATTTCGAGCGACATTTAAAACTGCCTGAACAAGCTGCGTTCGATCACCGGACATATCAGGGATACTTGGATCATAGTCACAAGTAACCACTAACTTTTCTCCAACCTCAGCCTCTATAAGGGACTTAACATGCTCAGTGATCTCATGAATATTAATCTCTTCAAAACTTGGCAGCTGGCTGGGGCCGAGAAGACGATCGACAAGTTCTCTTAATCGATCAGTTTCAGCAGTGATAATTCGACACAATTCTGCGGTCTCATCATCCATACTGCTTTCCGTTATCTCGGCGGCTAACAGTTGCGCCGCACCGCGAATGCCTCCCAGAGGGTTTTTAATCTCGTTTGCCAGCCCGCGAATAAGACTTCTCGATGTGTCGTGAACAGATAGCAGCGCCTCTTCGCGGTTGATTCGCAAAATACGATCAACCGGCTGCATCTCCATCAGGATCCACTGACCGGAATCAATACTAATAGGTGTCACTGTGTAATCCACCTGAGAGGATTCACCGGGGCCACTGAGGAATTCATGGCGGATGGTATGGGGATTACCATACTCAATGCACTCGCGCAGGGTTTGGCGAGCTGTTTCACTGTTATCAAATAAGTCACTGGCAGCGGTGCCGCGCAGGCGCATACTGGCGACCTGGAGCAGAACTTCTGCCGCTGGGTTGATGTAATCGATCAATAAACCCTGATCCACAAGCAGTACAGCTGTATTCAGGTTATCGAGAAGCAATCTGTGCAACTGATCTGAGGTCATATATGCCACGCCCTATAAATGGCTACCGACGATTATTTAAATATTACTTTTAGAAACTTACTTATGACTGCAATAAGCAGGCCAATAATTGCAATTACAATTAGCCCGCATAGCTGCTGTTTTAGTCGCTGTTTAGGCTGTTTTAAAGCCGGATTTGAGGGATTATACGCCGCCCTTCAGTTTCGCGCACCATATTGGTGCAACTGTTTTTGGACGGCTGACTAGTTGCGCTTGAAATGGCGCTGAACATGCACTCTGACCGATTGGGAATTGGCCACTGTTGCGCCTTCTGCAGTTACTACGCGAGCAGAAACTGTGTGAGATCCTCGCTGCAAGTTACCTACAGCATAGGATATTGCCGCCACAGGACGACCATAAGCGACGCCATCCAGATAGAACTGCACAAAATGTCCTGCCTGAAGCTCTGGTGTCAGCGCCAACTGAACAATAATATTTTGCTGATCGTAGTAAACAAGACTGTCATCGACCGGGGCAACCAACTCCATCACCGAATAACCGGCAAAAACCGCC
>JABBBF010000071.1 GCA_018607545.1 SAR92 clade bacterium
CCTCGGCTGGCTTCAGGCCAGCTGCGGACCCTTGTAAATAGACGGTGTAGATCAACTGTGTTTGCCCATTAGCCCGCGACAAATCGTAGGAGGCGAAACCGACAAACTGTTGCTCGTTGGTATATATGCTGAAGCTGTAGTGTTGCTGCGGGATAATTTTTAGGGTTTTGATTAGCAGGCCGGGTTCGTCTGAAGTAGCATCTTGATAAACAGCCACAACGCCGCCCTCTTGATCACCACTCAAGGTACGATCCTCCAGCTTTGCCACCGAGTATTTCCATTGGTCAAGCTTGAATAGCGATGGCCACACCAGCTCCGGGGCGGCATCCACTGCGATTGAAAAACGAAATGCAGTTTCGAGTTTTTGAGGTGAGAGATTGGCAAAAGCGGCGTCTGGTTTTCCTGCAAACACTAAAAAGATGACTACCAGGGAGGCGATTGTGTGTATTGAGTGCGGGTTTCTTGGGGGCATTGTTTGGATCTCCTGGCTGCATTTTCTAATGCGACATATAGACTATAGAACTTCAACCAGATTAAAGGCCTAGATAAAAAATATCTGTAAGATCAGCCGCAAACACCAGTAGATTTCCGTCACCACGGTGATTTACTTTTCTTCACGCTCTTACCCTAAAAAAAAATTTGCCGCATTCCCCCTACCCCATGCCGTAAACCTCCTATCCTCCCACCCCCAGCATTCCCTACACTCCCATTTCACACGATCACATCCAACCTCAGTCAGGAATACATTCCATGAACACGCTAATTATCGGCGGCGGTGTTATCGGTTTAAGCAGCGCCTACGCGCTGCAAGCTGCTGGCGAGTCAGTGACGGTTTTAGACGCCAACAACGGGGTCGGTTTGGATACCAGTTATGCCAATGGTGGTTTGTTGACCGCTTCCATGTCGGCGCCCTGGAATGCGCCGGGGGCGCTGCGGCATTTGGGGCAGTCGCTGGTTAACCCGAATGCGGCGATGACTCTGCGGTTAAAGGCCTTGCCCTCACTATGGCTTTGGGGTTTGAGGTTTTTGCGCCATTCCACGCCGGCACATTATCGCGCGGCGACGCTAGCGAACTATCGGCTGGCGATGGACTCGCTGCGCCAAGCCCAGGCGCTGCGACAGCGCTTGGGTTTGAACTATCAGGCCAGTCAAAGCGGTGCGATTAAACTGTTTCGTGATGACGCGGCGATGGCAGCCGGTGTGGCGGCCATGGGGCCTTTGCAAGCCTTGGGTCTGGCCTTGGAGTCGTTGGATAGTGATGCGCTGATTGCACGGGAGCCGGCGCTGGCGCCGATTGCCAATGAGATTGCTGGGGCTTTGTATTTTCCTGCCGACGAGGTGGGCGATGCGTATCTGTTTTGTCAGGCGCTGGCGCGCGCCTTGGAAAGTAGCGGCACGAAGCTTTATACCGCTTGTGAGGTGCAAAGCATTGAAGTGCACCGCGGCCGTGTGAGGGGTGTTCTGACCCGTCAGGGGTTTATCCCCGCCGAGCGTGTGGTGGTGGCGGCGGGTCATCAATCGGCGCGCTTGTTGCGCCGCTGCGGGGTGGGCCTGCCGATTAAGCCGGTGAAGGGTTATTCACTCACCTTTGAACTACCGACTGACTGTACTCAGCCGACCATTCCCGTGATTGACGATGCCCTGCACGCGGCCGCCACACCGCTGGGTTCGCGCTTGCGCCTGGCCGGCACGGCTGAATTTGCCGGCTTTGACAAGCGCCTTAATGCGGCGCGCATTGATAAATTACGGGCCTTGTTACAGGCACTGTATCCGGATATTGCTGCGCGGATTGAGCCTGACCATGCTGAGGCCTGGGCGGGGCTGCGAGCAGTTAGTGCCGACGGCAAACCTTTTATTGGCCCCTCGCACATTAAAGGGCTGTATATCAATGCTGGGCATGGTCACCTGGGCTGGACTCTGGCGATGGGCTCGGCGCAGTTGTTGGCGCGTTTGATGATGGGTCAAAGCCCGGTGGCGGCTGGGGATTTTTGTGTGGGGCGTTAGTCTATACTCTCACCAAATCCATCAAAGGTTCAAACACATACAATGCAGGTCGCCGGCCAGAGGCCTCTTCCAAAGTGCGGATAATACCGTTGTCGAGCATGGCCTTGGTAAATCTGGCAGCGGTCGCAACCGGGATACCGCTGGCGCGGGTGAACTTGTTATTCCTGAAGACAGGATTGGTAAACACGTAATCGAGGGCTCTCACGCTCCATTTCGACGACAGGGTCTCAGAAAAGGTGCGTTTCATCTCTTCATAAAGCGCGTGAATACTTTCAGCGGTGGACAGATTTTGTATCGCTTGATGTTCAATCGCATCCAGAAAAAACTGACACCAAGGTGCCCAGTCGCCCGTTTCTGATACGTCTCGCATGGCATCGATGTAACGCTCTTTGTTATCTTCAAAGTAGGCACTGACATAAAAATGCGGGGCCGATATGGTTCCTGAAGACCACAACATCAGTGTTATCAACATTCGTCCAATGCGACCATTACCGTCTTTAAAGGGATGCAGAGCCTCAAACTCAAGATGGGTTAACGCGGCTTTCAGCAAGTCCGGGTGATCGCTGTGTTCCATATAGTTAAACAGCTCATCCAAACCGTCTTGTAATTTTTCAGGGCTAATGGGCACAAACAGAATTTCTTTCTTGTTTTTGTCTGCCAGGTAGTTTTGCTCATGCTTAAATTGCCCCGGTGATTTTGTCGCGCCGCGGCCGAAGGATAGTAGGCATTGGTGCGCAGCCTTCAACAGGGAGGCTGACAAGGGATACCCATCTTCCATCGCGCTCTGAGTTGCTTTTAGGGCCCGCTGATACAAAATGGTCTCAATAACCTCTGAGCGAACGTTACTCACACCGCCATTATCTGCATCATAATCAGCTTCATAGCGTAAAATCTCGTCCATTGTACTCACGGTGCCCTCCATTCTGGAGGAAATCACGGCTTCCTGGCTTCTTAAAGGGGCAAGCAGAATTTCGCTATTGTGCATATTTTTCAGCATCTGATCATAGCGGGCGATAGCATCTGTCGCCTTGATTAGCCCGGTGATAAAGACGGCATAATCCAGCTTTGCTGGCGGAAACTGGCCGTAGTGATAGTGCACGGCATTTTCTATATTTAAGATCATTTCTAGGCCTTTTGTCTCTCATAAGAGCTAAAAAAAAGCACTCAAGCTATTTTGATACTCATAATAGACTAAAAACAACCACATAAGTAGATTGAAATGCATTTTCTAAATTTTTTGATAATCAAAGACGTTTGTTGCTCACCTATTGGTAACAAACTCATTTGATTCTCGTTTTTCGGTTTTTTTGATAAACAAATAACCTTGATGTTAAACCATGGGCAATAAACTGCCTGGCTGGGATTTTTGCGTGGGGCGTTAGTCATTCGATCACAAACATCTTTCACCATGACGCCAACCCCCTACCCTCTGACGACAATATTCTATCGCCAAGCCCGCCATTCCCCTATCTTGGCAGCACCTAAGCTCATGCAAGGCTTTGCCATTAACCCAGAGGTACCCATGCCGTTCACCGTCGTCAATGCCGAACAAACCCAACGCCTGTTACCCATGAACACCTGCATCGCACTGATGCAGTCCGCCATGATGGCGGCCTCTCAGGGCGGTGCCGATAGTCCGCCTCGCTTAATCACTCCCTTGCCGGGCCCGCCCGCCTGGCTGGCCTTGATGCCC
>JABBBF010000060.1 GCA_018607545.1 SAR92 clade bacterium
GCCGGCCGAAAAAGTAACTGGCGCTGTTATCCATGGGCGGCATGCTTTTGGATATAGGCAAACTTAAAATACCGGGCGCGGTGCTAAACAAGAAAAAACAGCTCAGTGAACGGGAATTCTCCCTGGTTAAAAAACATGTTGACCTGAGCCTGAAGATGGCCGCCGACTCATCGCGCAGAATACCGCAGTCAGTAATAGATATGATTGCCTGCCACCACGAGCGCTTTAATGGTAGTGGCTATCCGCGTTCCCTTCAGGGCACAGAGATACCGCTGTATGCCCGTATTGCCGCGATTGCCGACTGTTATGATGCCATCACCAGTCAGCGAGTCTACGCAAAACCAATCCCTCACGCCCTGGCCATCAAAAAAATGTATGAGTGGCGTGGTTTCGACTTTCAGCCGGAATTAATTGAAGCCTTTATTCAATCGGTGGGTATCTATCCAACTGGCACACTCGTTGAGCTCTCCTCCGGAGAAGTGGGTATTGTGGTAAAAGAAAATCCCGGCAAGCGGCTGCGTCCAAGGGTGCTGGTGATACTCGACAGTGATAAAAAACAGCTGGAGGACTTTAGCGAGATTGATCTCGCCAACGTTATTGGCGAGGACCGCAAAGTGGTTGAAATACTAAAAACTCTGGAGCCCGGCGCCTATGGACTGGATCCTGAGGAACTTTATATATAGAGAACCCATATATAAAAAACCATATGGGTATAACAGATATCACAATGGCGTATATTTAAATGAACAACAACGCAGATAAATCGGATTTTAAAATTGATCGCCAGGGACTGCTGTGCGAACTCAACAACTGCCTGAATCAACAGCGAGATACTCCAAAACTTACCGTTCTGGCGCTGATAGATCTAAAAAATTTCTCCCAGGTCAATCAGCGTTACGGTTACAGTAACGGCGACAGAGTACTTGCTGAGCTGCAACAGCGGCTTGCCGCCATTCCACAAAACCCAATCTGCTGCACTAGGGTCGACGGTGACAAATTTGCATTGATATTTTTCCCACTGCTCCATATTCAGCTGATACCCCTCGTAGCAAAAAAGATAATTGACCAGTTAAATAACCTGTTTGTGCTCGACGATCAATCCCTTTTGCTCGAGGGCCATATTGGCTTCTCAGCCTCCAGTACCGAAGTAAAAGCAGAAGAGCTCCTTCAGGAGGCTGAAGCGGCAGCCAAGCAGGCCCAGTCATACCAACAGCAATACCATATTAGCGAGAGCTCGGCAGTTGAGAGTGCCCGGCACCAGGTGCTACTAAAACAGCAGGTGATAAAGGGGCTATCTGAAAACAGCTTCCAGCTATTCTACCAGCCACAGATAAGCCTCGCCGATAATCAGCCACGGGGTGCTGAGAGTCTTATTCGCTGGATAGATAACAATGAGTATCGAATTAAACCAGAGCAGCTTATAGGGATTGTTGAACAGTCCGGGCATATGCAGGAGTTTTTTTTGTGGACGGTGAATACAGCTCTAAGAGAGTCGGCCAATTGGTGCAGTGGCGGAGTTCCCATAACCACCGCCGTCAACCTCTCGGCATCCTGCCTGCGCTGGTCTGGTCTATTCGACAGTATTGAATCCAGCCTCAACCTCTGGGGTGGAAACCCCGCCAATCTCTGTATCGAAGTGACCGAATCCACTATTCAGCAGGACCTCAACCAGGGGTTTAAAGTTCTTAGTAGAATCAAGGAACTGGGGGTGAAAATATCCATTGATGATTTTGGAACCGGCTACTCCTCCCTTGAATACTTCAAATTTATCCCCGCCGATGAATTAAAAATAGATAAGTCGTTTATATTCAACATGCTCAACAGCCAGATAGATATGGATATAGTGAAATTAATTCTCGACTGGGGACAGCGCTTTAACATGCAGATTGTCGCCGAGGGTGTCGAGAATCAAACCTGCCTGGAAACCTTGGCAAAACTGGGCTGTACCTATGCTCAGGGCTACCATATCGGTAAGGCGATGCCAGCGGAAAAATTTCAGCGCTGGCTGCAGAGATACCCCGCAGAAGAAACTATTAATAACTGACAGCAAGGGACTTACGAAGAGACGTATTTAGCAAAAATGTCAGCTGAGCAGTGAAGTACAGAATTTCTGCTATTCTTTTTCTTAGTATTAGGAGTAGCGAGCAGAATGCCTATCAATACAACCGGAACGTTTTAGAGAGCTGCAAAAAATGATTGAACAGATCCAACAGCCAACACTGGCAGAAAAGCACAAGATAACCAGCCTGCCTCTTCACCAAGAGCTGGCTCAGAGGAACGGTTCAGACTATCAGATAAGCACAGATATTGCCTCAGAGCTGCGTGTTGCCACCCTCGCCTATCTGAGTATTCAGCAAGAATTTAATCGTATAAGCAAAGCGGTCAAGGCCAGTATCAAACCTGATATCAAACGCCTCGACGTCTTTATTGAGGGTCTGGTGGAGAGTATTATCCGCAACCCCGCCGCCGCAGTGTGGCTGGCCAGGTTAAAGAGCAAAAGCAGCTATGCCCACCGTCACTGTATCTCCTGCTCCATTTTGTCCTGCGTTATGGGTCGCCAGCTGGGTTTAGATAAAGATGAGCTTTTTCAACTGGCGCTCTCTGGATTGTTGATCGATATAGGCAAGTTAAACCTGCCCGATGCACTGCTGCGCAAAACCACCGACCTGACCAGTGCAGAGCGCGCGGAAACCCGTGGCCATATAGAACTGGGACTGGCCCTGCTCGAAGACCTGCCACTGCCGGTAGAAGTGGTCTCCGCAGTGCGCCATCACCATGAGCGCTTTAACGGCTGCGGCTATCCCAGTCAGCTGGCGGGAACTGATATACCCCTCTATGCGCGAATAGCCGGTATTGTTGACTGCTATGATGCCCTGACCAGTCCACGCTATTACGCAACGCCAATTCCCCACTCCGAGGCAATCCTTAAATTGGCGGGCTGGCGTTCAAGACTCTTTCAAAAAGAGCTGGTGGATACCTTTATTCAGGCGATCGGTCTCTACCCGCCGGGATCGCTGGTGGAATTAACCAATGGGGAGGTAGCTGTGGTTAGTGATTACAAAGCGGGAATGGGCAGAAAGCCTAAGTTGACGATTATTCTCGATGTTAATAAGCGGCGCCTCAGCCAAAAGAAAGTGCTCTCTTTAAGCGGTAAGGAAGGGACCATTGATATTGCCAGAAACCTGCCACCAGACGCCTACAACCTGGATCCGGAAGCGCTTTTTTAAGCGCCCCGGAATCCAAAAATTGATTACATCATACGGTTGTTATTATCGATTAGGCGCTCCCACCAGCGCAGCAGCAAACGATCGGCGCTCTCCTCTGCGGCAAAGCCGAGTCGCTGGTGTAACTTTTTCTTAACTACATAGGTGACTTCAAACAGATCCGCCTGCTGTGCACGGCTGACCAGATACTCATCACTGGTTTGCAAATCATCGGCCAGAGCAACGTCCATTGCGCGCAGGCCAAACCAGACTTCACCGGTGGCAACCTTAGCGATATCCACCGCGGGGCGATGCTCGCTGACAAACTCTTTAAATAGATCGTGAGTGTCCTGCAGATCTTCAAGAAACTTTTCGCGACCAGTCGCAGTGTTTTCGCCAAACATCGTCAGCGTTCGCTTGTGCTCACCGGCAGTTAATAATTCAAATTCCACATCGTGCTTTTTAAGCACCTTGTTAA
>JABBBF010000101.1 GCA_018607545.1 SAR92 clade bacterium
ATTACTGGGAGGCAAATGTCAGCGTTACTGATAGTACCTCCGGCGCATCATCGACATTTATTGAAGGGTTCAAGTTTAGGTATTTGGCAGGCTACTGCCCCATCTAATCTGCCAGGAGGCTAGCTATGAAATTATCAGGGTTACAATCATTAACTGTGCTGGTCGCTGTTGTGCTGGCAGTCTTATCACCCAGTTTAAACTCGGCGGATATCGATATTTTTCGCACCAGTTCTGAAAATGTTGAGGCACCCAATGTGCTGTTTGTGCTGGATAATTCCGCCAACTGGAACAGCAACTCCAGCGGGGTTACCAAGCAGCAGATTATGCATGAGGCGCTGTTTAAATTTCTCGATGGCATGAAGCAACGGTTTGTTGATAATCCCGACTTTGTCGGCATTAATATTGGCATATTGGTTTACTCCAGTGGCAACTCTCCAAAAGGCGGTAAAGCCATTCAGGCATTCCTTAAAATTGAGTCGGCAAGTTCCAGTGCTATAGATACCATCAAGGCGCGACTCTACTGCAATGAAGACGCTTTTAAGGGTAATGGTGCGGCGTCGAGAGAGGCGGCGTGCAATGCACAGTTAACCTCTGAGTGGGGCTCCAGCGGTTTTGATGAAGGGCTTTTTTATGGTTCGGAAAATCTTCCCAAAACCAATAATGCGCCTATGGCACTGGCCTTTAATGAGGCCTATCTATGGTTTGCCGGCAAGCAGTATCAGGCCGGTAAGCAGGATGGATCTCAGGACAATACTGAGTACGGTTATGATCCGGCTGCTTTTAATGGTGATAACTATATAAGCCCTATTAATGGGTCAGCCTGCGCCAATAACTATATTTTATTTATCTCCAACGGTGGTCCGGATAGCGGTGAAAACAATGTTGCGGAGTCAAAACTCAATGCCCTTGGCGGGGTATTTTCCGGCGACCCACTTTCGACAGGATTTCACACCGGCGAGGAGGCCAGTTGGCTGGATGAATACGCCCGGTATTTAAATGCCAACGATGTCAATGATCAGCAGGACGGCAAACAAAATGTCTCGGTCTATGCCATTGATGTATTTGAAGCGCTCAATGATGACGGCGAGCAATATGATCCTCTAACCGACGCTGAAGACTATAAAAAAGAATTTGGCCTGACCAAGCCCGAGGCTTCGAAGCATGCGCTGATGTATAACGCATCGGCTGGCGTTGGCGGTGGTGACTATCTGGTTGCCTCCGATGCCGACGCACTTGCCGCGGCGCTGAGTGATGTTATTGACGATATTTTAGAAAAGAACAGTGTCTTTGCAGCGGTCAGTTTGCCGGTATCAGTCAATATAAAAGGCACCAATGAAAACCAGATCTATATGGGTATCTTCAGGCCCTCACAGAAACCGCGCTGGGCTGGAAATCTTAAGCTCTATCAAATTGGTCTCGATGCTATTACCGGCAAGCCAATCCTAGTAGACGGCGATGGCAACCCTGCGGAAGACACAGGAACTGGGTTTATTGAAACCGATGCGCGCAGTTTTTGGACTGCTAGCAGCACCTATTGGGAAAATATCCCCACCCTGTCTGTTGCTCGGGGCAGTGTAACAACCAGCCCCAGTGATAACCCCGACGGTAAAGAAGTAGAGCGCGGCGGCGTAGCTCAGGGACTGCGTGAATATGTCGGCACTGGACGCACCGTCTATACCTGTACCGGAGCCTGTAGCAGCCTGGAAAATTTTGCCACCTCCAACTCCAATCTCAGTCCGGGCGCATTTGATGCAGCCGATAGCACCGAGATGAATAAAATTATCAACTGGTCAAAAGGCATTGATCTTGAAGATGCAGACAATGACGACCCCACAGATACCACAGATATCCGTCCCAATGTGCATGGTGATGTTATCCACTCTCAGCCAGTGGTTATTAACTATGGTGGTAGTAAAGGCCCCTATGTTTTCTATGGTTCCAACGATGGAATGTTTCACGCGGTAAAAGGTGGTGTGATTGAAAAAAGTGCAAACAGCAGTTCGACAGATGGTGAAGAGGTCTGGGCATTTACCGCGCCAGAACAGTTTAAACAGCTTAAAGTACTCTATGACAACACAACCCTGACAGGCAGTTTTGATAACAAACCCTACTTTTTTGATGGCGCAGTGGGTAGCTATGTGGTTTACAACAGCAGCAGTGAAGTCAGCAAGGCGATTATCTATTTAACTGCGCGCCGCGGCGGTGACTTGATCTATGCGCTGGATGTCACCGACCCGCTGGCACCGAGCATTAAGTGGCGCAAAAGCTCTGCGGACAATGGTTTTAGCGAGATGGGACAGACCTGGTCCAAGCCGACTATCAGTAAAGTAAAACTGGGTGCGGCGGATAAGGTGGTTCTGATTATGGGTTTGGGCTATGACCCGGATGTTGACGATGGCAATAGCTCTACGCGAACCCAGGGGCGTGGGGTGATTGTGGTCGACGCTGAAACCGGTGCTGATATCTGGCAGGTCACCTCTGGTACTGTGTCCAGCCCCTCCGGCACAGTGCTGAGTGAAACTGCCATGAGCTACAGCGTGCCATCCGACCTGGCAGTAGTGGATCGGGATGGCAATGGCTATTCAGACCGGGTTTATTTTGGTGATACCGGCGGCCAGTTATGGCGGCTGGATATTGGCAGCTCGACTCTTAGCGATTGGAAAGCCACTCGGCTGTTTAGATTCTCATCCACTGCAACCCAGCGCTTTCTCAATGCGCCGGATGTTGTTGAAAGCCCTGATGGCAGTTATGACATGGTGATTATTGGCTCGGGTAACCGTGAAAAGCCTGTAGATACTTCAGTGCAAAACTACATGCTGTTTTACCGCGACTACGATCAGGCCGGTGTTTCCACGGCAACTGCAACCTTGCAACTCAGCGATCTGGCTAAGGCTGATACACTCTCAGGTGGCACTCTCGAGTTTGACTCGGATCAGGATATAGCGGCGGACAGCAAATTTATCAAAGGCTGGTATCTGCCCCTTGAAAGCGGTGAAAAGGTGGTCACATCTGCATTGACGACCAATAAAACCACTACTTTTGCCACCAATGTGCCCGGCATTAACAGTGCCTGCAGCGACCTTGGTGAAGCGCGAATCTATAAAGTTAACCCGTTTTCGGTTACCGGATCTGCCGACGGCGACAAGAATTATGTCGAGATCGAAGGCGGCGGATTCTTACCACCGCCGGTTGGCTTTACCGTTATGGTGGACGTTGAAAGCTGTGATGGTGATGGTAACTGCAACACAGAGGATAAACCGATCAGCGGTGTTATGTTTGGTTTTCACGCCGAGGACACCGAGGGCGATCCGCTGGGAGAAAGGCGCAAGGTCTGGTGGTATAACCAGCGCGACTAGTTACTCGTCATTAAGTCCCAACTTTTCCAAGCGGTAGCGAATGGAGCGAAAGCTAATCCCAAGCTTTTTTGCCGCTTCGGTTCTATTCCAGCGCGCCTGTTCAAGGGTCTCGATAAGAATCTCTTTTTCGATTTCCTCAAGATGATCATCCAGTGAACCAATTGGAATGAGATCCTCTGATCGCTGTGCTTGGCTCAATCTGGAGGCTTTTGGAGAGGTCGAGGTTGCACCGGCAGAGTCCCCCGGATTTAGTTTTAAATCCTCCAGCTCAATGCGACTATTTTCGCAGAGTGTGCAGGCCCGCTCGAGAATATTTTCC
>JABBBF010000127.1 GCA_018607545.1 SAR92 clade bacterium
GGCTAGTATTTTACCAACAGTGAATAACTGCCAATATGTGACAAATTGTCGCAGTTACACTAAATATGTAGCTACACTAACTAAGCGGTTACGCTAAATAAGCAGCTGTATCAAATAAACGGAATTAACAAGAAAATAATAAGGATGCATAAGTCCTGATATGCCCTACAGATCGGCAATTTTCACCGTAATTATCACTTTAGTACTTTGTGGCTTCTTTCTGCTTAGCGGGGATTCTGACCTGCTTGAAAAGGAAGCAGTCCAGCAACCGGTAAGTTTTAACAGTAATCAGGGTTATATGGGCACTGAGACCTGTATCGGCTGCCATCAACAAGAGCATCAGGACTGGAACAGCTCGCATCATAACCAGGCTATGCAGCATGCCTCCGAGACAACAGTTAAAGGGGACTTTAACAACAGCACGTTTAGCAGCGATGGGAACAGCGCTCTGTTTTTCAAAACAGAAGATGGCTTTTATGCCCGTCTGGCTGGCGCTGACAACAAAATCGAAGAATATAAAATACTCTACACCTTTGGCACAGAGCCACTGCAACAATATCTGGTTGCCTTTGCCAATGGCCGACTGCAACAGCTACCGGTTGCCTGGGATACCCTGACTGAACAGTGGTTTGATCCCCAGCCTGATCTAAAAGCTAAGGCTGGAGAGTGGGTGCACTGGACTGAGGGCGGCAAAAACTGGAACAGTATGTGTGCCGATTGTCACAGCACCAATGTAGAGAAGAATTTTAACTTTGCCGAGAATAGCTACAACACCGGCGTTTCCGAGACTAATGTCGGCTGTGAGTCCTGCCATGGCCCCGGCGAGAAGCATATAAAAACCGTTAAGGCGGACACATTTAAAGCCGGTATTGATGACCCCCATATAGATATGATGACCTCTGAGAGTTCTCAGGTGATAGTGGAAAAATGCGCTCGCTGTCATGCCCGCCGCCAGCAACTGACAACTAAATTTGAGCATGGCAGAAGTCAGCTGCTCGACCATTACCTGCCCTCCCTGATCAACCCTCCCCTCTACCACAGCGATGGACAGATTTCCGATGAGGTATTTGTCTACGGCTCTTTTGTACAGAGCAAAATGTATCAGTCCGGGGTTGGCTGTATTGATTGCCACCAGCCACACAGTGGCGAACTTAAGGCGCAGGGCAATCAACTCTGTAGCGGCTGCCACAGTAGCGAGCAATTCGATACTCCTAAACATCACCACCACAGTGCTGCGAATAAACACCCTGGCAATCAGCAGTCTGGAAATCAATGTATTGACTGCCATATGCCCGGAAGGCTGTATATGGGTAATGATTATCGACGCGACCACAGCTTTCGTATTCCACGACCTGATCTAAGTGTTGCTCACAACACGCCCAATGCCTGCAATGATTGCCATACTGAAGAGAGTACAGTCTGGGCTGCAGCCGCGGTAGAAAAATGGTTTGGCGAAAAACGCCCGGCACATTTTTCTGAAACTCTCACCCAGGCGGCGAGTAATCCCGACGCATCTATTGAACCCCTGACCGCTCTATTAAATGATCGCTTTCAGCCGTCCATCGCCCGCGCCACGGCCGCATCATACCTGGCACCGGCAATCTCAATTCCATCGGTCGAAAGAGCCCTGAACAACGCCACAACAGATTCAATTGCGCTGGTAAGAACAGTGGCGGCACAGGCCTTATCTGGTGATAGCAACAAGCTTGAAACTCTACTTCCACTACTTATGGATCCGGTGCGTTCTGTGCGTATTGCCACAGTACAGGCTCTGGTTGAGATACCTGAAAGTCGCATTCCCGACCTCTATAGAGATGCATTTTCACAGGCTGATCGCGAGTATCAAGCGATGCTGCAAATTAATGCAGACTTTCCTACCGGGCGCTACCAGATTGCTGTGGATCAGCATCGGCGAGGGAATTTAGATAAAGCCATAGAGCACTATCTGGAAACATTGGCAATTGATAACCACTTTAATGCCGCGCGTTTAAATCTCGCCCAGTTATATTATTCCCAGGGGAAAGCCAAACAAACGGAAAAACTCTATAGAACGATTATTGCCCAGGAGCCCAATGCCAGCGAGGCGCACTATTCACTGGGTTTACTAAAGGCTGAACAGGGTGATTTTAAACAGGCGGCAACTGCCCTTAAAAATGCGGCTACTACCGGCAGCAATCCTCGCGCCTGGTACAACCTGGCGATTATTTACCAACAGCGTGGTATGGGCCTGGAATCTGAACAAAGCTATGTGAAAGCCTTGCAAATAGCACCGGGAAACCCTGAATTTATCAATGGATTGGTAAGTCTATATGGACAGCAACAGCGCTGGCCAAAGGCACTGTTACTGGTTGATCAGGCACTGGCTAGAAACCCGCAAAATAGATCTCTAATGCAGTTAAAACGGATGATTGAATCTAGAATGCAGCCAGTCAGGCGCTAAATATTCTGCAAACCCACTTCAAATCTAGTTAAGTGCTGCAGCTGCCCGATCAAATAAATTACCCGCATGGTTCATCACATGGAAAATAATACTTTGCTCATTGCTGCCGGTGACCAAATGTGCGCCTGGGCCTGTGGCATAAATCGCTACATCCTCTCCGCCATGAGTCTCTGATTCTCTTGGCACCAGCGTTTCCTGATGAAATCCAGGGGCTTCGGTATTTACTTCGCTCAGGTCATGACGACCGGCAACCGGCCCACTGTGGTAGCTATGATCTGCATCTGTCTGATCCGACAGGTCTCTAAAACCCAATCCATTGGCATAGCCCAGCGTGGTGTATGGCATACCATCCGCCGCCAGTGCCGGCGTATCTGAACCTACACTGACCACCTTGCCAAGTATTGGATTTCCGCGTTTGGGATAACCAGCCATGGTAAATACATGGCTGTGATCAGCGGTAACAATTATCAATGTTTCCTCTGCATTGGTGCCATCGACAGCGGCCTGGACGGCACGGGAATATTCGATGGTATCGTGCAGTGCGGCATAGGCACTGCCTGCATGATGGCCGTGATCGATTCTGCCGGACTCAACCACCAGCAGGAAACCCTCAGGGTTATTATCGAGAATATCGATGGCCATAGCGGTCATCTCGGTCAGTGATGGCTCGCCGCCAATATCATTTTTACGGTCTGCGGCGTAGCGCATATGGGATTCATTAAACAGCCCGAACAGCTGCCGGGTATTTTCGCTATCCAGGGCATCAAAACCCGGCTGGTCTTCAATATAGATACCGGATGGGTAGAGACTGGCCCACTCTTCTACCAGGTTGCGGCCATCGGTGCGGTCCCCTTCTATCTCGCTGATAGCATCGGCGCTGTTGGAGGATTTTTCATTGGGTAGAAAATGACGGCGACCACCGCCCATAACCACTTCTATGCCATCTGTAGCCGCGTCGCCGTATCTGGCTTGAAGGTTGGCTTTAAAATTAATTAACTGCGAGGCTATATCTTCGCAGCCAGCGGCCAGGGCTGCGGCTGGCAGCTCGGAATTATCTTCCCAATCGCGCTCGGGGGATTTAGCATAGGTTGCCGCCGGAGTGGCGTGGGTAACTCGCGCAGTTGTGACTATACCGGTGGATAGCCCGGCGATCTCGGCTAACTCCAGCGCTGTAAATACCTGATTGCCGGCAATCGATGCGCAGTCTC
>JABBBF010000019.1 GCA_018607545.1 SAR92 clade bacterium
TCTGCTCCAATTTATGGTGGCCACACGGTACGTAGAGGCCAAATTCCGTCGCTTGCTATCTTGGAGCCAATAGCCCCTGCGAGAGGGCGGCAATTCTAATGGAACACCCTACTGTTATCAAGTCTTTAAACAGGGAAAATACAAGGAATATTAAAGCGCTGTAACAGCTTAACTCTGCAGCCAAATCAGCGAGGCGTTGCGACCAGTTGTTGACTCGCGCCTAAAAGAGTAAAAGCGTTCGCTATCCGAGTAACTGCAGTAGTTTCCGCCATAGATTTCAGTGACACCAGAGGCGTTTAACTCAGCGCGCGCCAGAGCGTAGAGGTCAGCAAGATATTTATTGGCACTGCCATCGACGGCTTTAAATGCTCTTCTAACTTCCTGCTGATGCGTTATATTTTGCGTGGTCTGTAAAAACGCCTGTAGCACTTCAGCACCGACTTCAAATACCTGCGGGCCTATCGCTGGACCTAGGTAGGCCATAATCTGCTGTGGTGAATGCTTAAAGGTTGCAACAGTTTTTCGCAGTATGCCGCCACAGAGGCCGCGCCAACCAGCATGGGCGGCGGCTACCTGGCTGCCGGATTGATTGCAGAACAATACCGGTAGGCAGTCGGCGGTTAGGATTGCGCAGACTGTATTGGCTTTGTCGCTGTAACTGCCATCGGCGCGGACAGCCTGTTGGACCTCAGGTACATAGACCAGGTCAGTACCATGACATTGATCCAGCCATAGGGGCTGGTTGGGCAGTGCGAGACGCTCAATCAGCTGCAGACGGTTTTTCCACACATGGGACTCATTGTCATCAACATGCAAAGCCAGATTATTGCTATCAAAGGGAGCGCGACTACAGCCGCCACTGCGCAGGGTAATCGCAGATTTAACCTCTGCTGGCGCTGGCCAGTCGGGAATCAGGAAATTATCTGCCATCTACCCTCTCCTTTTACTCTTACTCTTCGTTTAACGCAATAAGTAGATTTTGCATATCCTCGGGAAGCTCTGTCTGCCAGCTGACAAATTCACCTGTACGGGGATGAACCAGCCCCAGCTCGCGGGCGTGCAGCGCCTGGCGATCAAAGCCCTGAAGGGTCTCTCGCAACTGATCCGAGACGCCTTTGTGGATTCGAAAGCGACCGCCATAGACATCGTCACCGACGATTGGAAATTTTATGTTAGCCATATGCACACGTATCTGGTGGGTGCGCCCGGTCTCCAGCTTGAGGCGGATATAAGTATGCCCGGCAAAGCGCTCAAGAACTTTGTAATGGGTGCGGGCCTCCTTGCCATCTCTGACAACAGCCATCTTTACCCGCTGTTTCGGGTGCCGACCAATTGGCTGGTCGACACAGCCACCGCCAGTCATCACGCCGCTAACTACGGCTTCATATTCACGGCTAACGGTTCGCGCCTGCAGCTGGGCAACCAGATCTGTGTGGGCGGCAAGGGTTTTGGCAACTACCATTAAGCCGGTGGTATCTTTGTCCAAACGATGGACTATACCGGCGCGAGGTACCGATACCAGTTGCGGAAAGTGAAATAACAGTGCATTGAGTAAGGTGCCATCGCGATTGCCGGCAGCCGGGTGCACAACAAAGTTGGCCGGTTTGTTGATAACAATAATATGCTCATCTTCGAAAACGATATTGAGGGGAATATCTTCGGCCTGCCAGTCGCCCTCGGCTTTTAGCTGGGTGGAAATTGACAGCTGTTCGCCACCGAGCAACTTTTGCTTGGGGGGCAGTTGCTGACCATTGACTTGGAGATCACCGGATTTAATCCACTGCTGCAGTCGCGAACGAGAGAATTCCGGGAATAGCTCGGCGGCGATTTGATCCAGTCTGCGCCCGCAATCTTCTGCGGCCACTGTGGCTGTTTGTTCAATAAGGTCAATAAAATCAGTCAAACTTGTTGTTCCTAAACTAGAATATTTTTAAATCGAATGCCGCTACAGGGCAAAATAGGTTGTCATAAATTGCGCCGGTGAAATTAACTGCACAGATTGGTTTAAGGCAGGCTGTGTGGTTAAATGCACGATTACATCGACTATTGAGTCAACCGCATCTCAAGCTGGGAATATTACATGAAAAACGCGTCAATTATTTTGCTGTTAATGAGTTTAACGTTTATCTCTGGTTGCTCATGGCTGGGATCGAGTGACGAGGAACCCACCGAAGAAGTCACTGAGGATTTCACCGAGAGAGATTTCTACGAAAAAATTCAGCTCAGCCTCAACGCTGGTAACTGGACGCTGGCAATTAGTAATCTTCAATTGCTGGAGTCGCAGTTTCCCTTTGGCAAATACGCCGAGCAGGCGCAGCTAGAACTTATTTACGCCCATTATAAGTCTGCTGATTACGAGTCGAGCATAGTCGCTGCGGATCGTTTTATCCGTTTGCACCCCCAACATATCAATGTTGACTACGCTTATTACCTGAAAGGTCTCTGTGAAATCTCTCAGGCTGCAAGCTTTTTTGACAGTTTTCTACCCACAGATAACTCAAAGCGCGATATTGGCCCTGCGCGCAGCGCCTTTGCCACGCTCTCTGAGTTTCTGACCCGCTTTCCAAAGAGCCCCTACGCGGCGGATGCGCGAAAGCGCTTGGTCAATCTGCGCAACCAGCTGGCCCGCGCCGAGATTCATGTGGCCAACTACTACTTTTCGCGCAAAGCTTATCTGGCCGCAGCCAACCGCGGTCGCTATGTTGTCGAGAACTTACAACAGACTCCGGCTGTACCAGATGGTCTAGCGGTAATGGCCCAGGGCTATAAGTTGCTCGGGATGCAGGAGCTGTCTGACAATGCGGTTGATGTGCTGGCCGCTAACTATCCCGAGCATCCCTCTCTGGATAAGAATGGGGTTTTTGATTTTGATAAGCGCTTGCTCGACAGTGAAAACGCCTTTATGGGTAAAATCACCCTGGGCCTGATCAAGCGCGCTCAACCTCCAGCATTTGATACCCGTGCAATTTTCAATAAATCTATTCGCGATGCAGAGCTTATTGACAATAAGGGTGAACAATAGAAAGAGTCGCGCTCTATCTGGAGCTGGCTTAGCTTTGGATTAATTGACTAATGGACTAATCGACTAGCGCTAACACAATAGAGACTGGTTACAACCTCCATGAATAAAGCAGATATTATCGAAGAGATGCGTGTCCTCAGTGAAATAGACGCGCATTTTGAAATTGATCGTCGAACCTCGTTTATAAAAAATCAACTGCTCACCTCCGGTTGCAAAACCCTGGTGCTGGGCATCAGCGGTGGCGTTGACTCTTCAACCTGTGGTCGCCTTGCGCAGCTTTCCGTAGAGCAACTCAATGCCGAACAGGGTTGCAGCGACTACCAGTTTGTTGCCGTGCGCCTACCCTATGGCGTGCAGATGGATGAAGACGATGCGCAGGTTGCCCTGGCATTTATCCAGCCGAGCCAGAGCCTGACCGTCAATATCAAACCCGGCGCTGATGCTATTCATGAAAATGTCTGCGCGACTCTGGCGGAAAATAAGCTTCACGCACTGCACGATGAGGCGACGGATTTTGCTAAGGGCAATGTTAAGGCCCGCGCACGGATGGTCTCTCAATATGAAATTGCCGGCATTTTGGGCGGTTTGGTTCTGGGTACAGATCATTCGGCAGAAAACA
>JABBBF010000052.1 GCA_018607545.1 SAR92 clade bacterium
TTCTAACAGTACCTCTATGACAACCTTGTCAGAGCTGCTCGCTGAGTTTGTCGACGTCAGCAGCTGCCCGGCGACGACGATTACCGGCCTGAGCTTGGATAGCCGCGACGTCAGCGTCGGCGATGTGTTTATTGCCTTGAAAGGTTCTCAGACCAGCGGTGCTCAATATATTACTCAGGCCCTCGAGCAGGGCGCTGTCGCTATATTGATCGACGCTGGTGAAAAAGCTGACGCCTATGGACAGCTGCCAGTACCGGTTATTGCCGTACCTCAGTTAAGTGAATTTGTCTCGGATATAGCCGGTACGTTCTACGCTCACCCATCTCGACAGATGACGGTTACAGCGGTTACTGGCACCAACGGCAAAACCACCTGCGCCCAGCTGCTGGCCAATCTCTTTGAATTGCTTGGCGAGCCTGCCGGCTGCGTTGGAACTGTTGGTTATGGGACCGTTGCTAATACTGCTGCAAATCAAATAGCCAAATTACTGCCTTGCTCTGAGGTTGCCGCCAGCGATATTTTAACCACGCCAGATGCAGTGGCTATGCAGCGTATTCTCGCCGAATTGCGCGATGACGGCTCTCGCCGAGTAGTAATTGAAGCATCGTCGCACGGTCTGGCGCAGCGACGCATCGCCGGGCTTCAGATTGATACTGCGATTTTTACTAACCTTTCCCGCGATCATCTCGACTACCACGGTGACCTAAACAGCTATGCCGCGGCCAAGTCCCGACTGTTCGGCATGTCCGGACTCAAGCATGCGGTGATCAATCTCGATGACAACGTAGGTCGTCTGATTTTGGCCAATCTTGATCCCGCAGTGAATGGCATCACCTACAGCTTTGAAAATCACACTGCCGATATTCACTGCGATCGCATAGAGCTGGGAGCTTCAGCGATTACTGCCGAGCTAGTAACGCCCTGGGGTCGAGGCAGACTCAGCTCGCCGTTGCTGGGCAAATTCAATCTCGCCAATTTACTTGCCGTGATCGGTGCAGCTGGTATTCAGGGCTTCAGCTTAGATGACATTCTTCGAGCTGCGGCCAAGTTGAAAGCTGTGCCCGGGCGCATGGAAGTTGTTGATCCCAGCGCTCGCCCATTAGTCGTAGTGGATTACGCGCACACGCCCGATGCCTTAGATAAAGCCCTGCGCGCTCTGCGTCTGCAGTGCAGTGGCAAGCTCTGGGTAGTATTTGGCTGCGGTGGTGATCGGGATAAGGGCAAGCGTGCCGAAATGGGTCGCGTTGCCGACCAGCTCGCCGATTCTGTTGTAGTCACTAGCGACAACCCACGCAGCGAGTCACCGGAACAAATTATTCAACAGGTTCTTCTGGGCATCACCCGCAAAGTACTTGCGGTAACGGATCGCAGGGACGCCATCCGTGCTGCAATTAATGCAGCTGCAGTCGACGACATTGTTTTGGTCGCCGGCAAGGGCCACGAGGCCTACCAGATAGTCGGTGCCAACAGATTGCCGTTTAGCGATGTGGCAGAGGCAGGTTTAGCGCTGCGTCAGAAAGCGGAGGCTGAGAATAAATGATTAACTCTCTGCGCCTCACTGATGCCGCGATCCGCTTTGGCGGAACTCTACTCAATCCAGATTGTGAATTTGATGGCGTCTCTATCGACAGCCGCAGCATAGCCGAGGGCGATCTATTTGTCGCACTGATTGGCGAGCGCCAAGATGGCCATAAATTTCTTGCCGATGTATCAGATCGGGCCAGTGGCCTAGTGGTCTCTGCTGCGGACAGAGATCTGCCCCTTCCCCAGTGGGTCGTTGAAGACACCACAGTGGCTCTCGGCCAGCTGGCACAGCTTCAGCGAGAAGCCTTTAGTGGCACTGTTATTGCGGTCACCGGCAGCACTGGCAAGACCTCTGTAAAAGACTTGATTAGCTCAATTCTCGGTGGTCTCGGTACTGTTCATGCCACCAAGGGTAACTTCAATAACCATATTGGTGTGCCGTTAACCCTGCTTGATATGCAGCAGGACAGCGACTTTGCGGTTGTTGAAATGGGCGCCAGCGCCGCTAGCGAGATCAGCTATCTGTGCTCTATTGCCCAGCCCCACATTAGCCTGATCAACAATGTGCAGAGTGCTCACCTCGAGGGCTTTGGTAGCGTTGCGGGAATTGCCGCAGCCAAAGGTGAGATCTACAGCAGTCTAGATGCTGCTGGCACCGCTATTTTAAATCTCGATCAACAGTGGCAAGCCGAGTGGATGGCGCTGATTGGCGAGCGCGCCTGCATTACTTTTTCGCTGGACGACGATTGCGCTGATGTAAGCGCCAGTGATATTGAAATGATGGAGGGTGGCTGCTGTCGCTTTACCCTGCATCTATTTACCGACACATCTCTAGAGAGTCAGGTGGTTAGTCTGGCTATTCCCGGTCGTCACTCGGTGAGCAATGCTCTGGCCGCAGCCGCCTGTGCAATGGCTGCCGGTGCCAGCATCGAGCAAATTGTCACAGGCTTGGAGGCAACTCGCTCTCCAGCCCGACGCCTAGAGATCAAAGCCTTGGCTCAGGGCGGCCAGATTATTGATGACAGCTACAACGCCAGCCCGGAATCAGTGCGTGCAGCCATTGATGTACTGGCCAGCCGTCCTGGGCGTCGCGTGATGGTGCTGGGCGATATGGCGGAGTTGGGTGTAGATGCGGAGCAGTTGCACCGCGAAGTTGGCGACTATGCCCTGAGTGCGGGTATCGATCAGCTCTATACCTTGGGTAATTTGAGCGCCAGTGCCAGCGCAGTATTTAACGGTCAGCACTTCACTGATCTGGAAGACTTAAAAGTACCACTGTTTAAAGAGGTTGAGCGCAGCGACCTGAGTTTATTGGTCAAGGGATCGCGCAGCTCAAAAATGGATTTAATAGTTGATATCTTAGTGACGGGGAAATCCTAATGTTGGTATGGCTAGCTGAATATTTGAGTCAATTCTACAGCCCGTTCTCAGCGGTGAAGTATCTCACCCTGCGCGGTATTTTTTCGGTGATCACGGCGCTGACAATCTGTTGGGTGCTGGGGCCACGAATGATCGCTCTGCTCAACAGCTTGCAAATGGGGCAGGCAATTCGCAACGATGGCCCTCAGAGTCATCTGAGCAAAGCGGGCACCCCAACCATGGGCGGCGCGTTGATCCTAATGGCGATGTTTATCAGCACATTGTTGTGGGCCAATCTGGAAAATGTCTATATCTGGGTTGTTCTGGCAGTCACTTTCAGCTTCGGTCTGATTGGCTGGGTCGATGACTATCGCAAAGTGGTACACAAAAATCCTCGCGGCCTGCCAGCACGCTGGAAATATTTTTGGCAATCCCTCTGTGGTCTGGCAGCAGCCGTATTTTTGTTCTCCCATGCCCAGTCTGCAGCGGAGTTAGACTTGATCGTACCCTTCTTTAAAAATGTCGCATTAAATCTGGGACCCTTTTATATCCTCTTCACCTACTTTGTGATTGTCGGCACCAGCAATGCGGTAAACCTTACCGATGGTCTCGATGGTTTGGCGATATTACCCACAGTATTGGTGGCCGGCGCGCTCGGCATCATGGCCTATTTGACAGGCAACTATCAGTTTGCCTCGTACCTGCATATTCCCTATATCAGCGGTGCAGGC
>JABBBF010000204.1 GCA_018607545.1 SAR92 clade bacterium
GTATACCAAATCGGCGAACTATAAGCCCGTTCCTGGGTGATCATAGGTATTTCTTCTGGAATGTCTTTGAGACCAAAGAATTTCGCATCATAAGCAGTCCACCTCGGCGTAGGTATTTCCAGAACACGAAGGTAATAAAATGCCAGTTCATCGCGATCAAAGTCCGGATCCCGCCAAACCACAGCCAGTTCTGGATCACCAATGCTATTGGTATAGCTGGCGTCTTTTACATCAACTGTAGAGCCGACGGCAGGCGCTCTTCCGTGTTTATCTACCGTTCGGCCGTCAGACAGGGCAACGTTATAAATTCGCTCATGTAATTCGCCCTGGCTGTCATGCCAACCTTTAATCACCTGAACTCGATCAAGATTAGCGCCATCAGGGTCTTTTACTGCACGAATCAGAAAGGTGGGTGACTTTCCGTCAGCCGCATTCGCTAAATCGCCGCCCATGGGCACACCTTTGCTGTAGCCAATGCTGGCAAGGTCTGGCCGTAGAGCCTCGTTTGGCTGGTAGTCCCAGCCACCAAAAAATCGCACTGTAATACGGGGCCCCGTGGAGGCATAGACTTCCCTGCGCTTCATCGCTGCAAACAGAGATTCACGGGTGTTTTCTTGGGCCCAGATAGCTGCGTAGCCTGACGCAGAGGATTCCCAGTTGCGCAATTCAGGAAACAAGCTCGGCAGCATAGGCTTGTTCATTCGCTCTGCACTTGGAGCATCAGCGGAAAACTTGCCGAAATAGTTATCTTCCTCTGCATTTGCTAGACCTGTATGCGAGTCGGTGCTACCAATCAAACCAAATTTAAAAGGATTAACCTTGAAACTGGATTTTAATCTAAGCCCGAGCTTTAAAGATGAACGAGCATATTCATATTTTTTTAACTTAAGGGAGCCTGCCTCCTCTGTGCCTTTTAAACTTTTCCCATACCAACTATTCCATTTCTCATAGTTTGCAAAGCGATCATTAGGAGATAATAAAGGGTGAGTTTCACTGTCACCTTTTATCTGAGTGACTTCAATCAATGGTTCCCAGCGTTGACGAGTTTCAGAATAGGATTTAGTTAGCGATTGCCCATCATAGGTAGTTAAGGAAAACATCTTTCCATAACTGAGATTACTGTTGTGAGGAATAGCCAGTACTGCACCGCCAGTTTCTTGCTCATATCTTTCAAAATATTCCCATAGCTTTTCCGGATTTTTACTATCATTTGCTGAAAATGGGATAGTTTTACTGGTTATATCGGCTCCATCTCTAAAAATAACTACCCTATGGAGGTTCGAAAATGTTGGAAGATTCCCAGGAATTATAGAGGGAGCATAATCTAGCGATGTCCACTCATAGCCAGCAAAAGCGGTAAAACTACCGGGTTTATTGTATAAATCGGCGGTTGCAATGACTTTGTGCCAAACTGTTTTCAGAAATGGGGCATTGGTTTGTTCTAAAAGCGCATTAAAGTCCTCTAGTCCGTAGACATCACCTAGACGATGGCTATTCAATATCTTGTTATTTTCCCTGTATAAGCTAAGTAGCTGAGTACCCTGATTCGTTTCAATCAGATAAGGGTCTGCATGCCTAAGGCCATCAAGTACACCAAGCTCTTCGGCATGGTCAGCAATGACAAGAAAATCAAGAGGCCGATGCATTCGAATGAGCATGCCATTGTGCGCAACCAAACTATCTCCCCGCGCAAACCGATAAGCTTGATCCGGCGAGATAGATGAATTACCCATCAAATTGGCATCGAGAGAGATATTTGTATGTAAATGGGTGTCACCCCAGTAAACCTGCTGAGGAAAGTTGTTATCAGCATAGGGCGAGTAACTTTTTTCTGCCAATAGTTGTCCCGCCGACACTAACAATATTGTGCTAAGTAGAAAGTGAATCTGATTACATTTAAGCAGCACATTTATCATCCAATAATTGTATTAACTAAAAATACGTAGGACTCTACCCAGACCATCAGCGGAGATTTATGTACTTAAACAGTTTTTCTAAATGAAGATTTCAGCAAGAAGATTCATAGATTTATGCCGCTGAGATATTGAGCGGCATGAATTATCCTATAATCCAGATAACCCTTATTACTACGGCGCATACCAAATCGGCGAACTATAAGCCCGTTCCTGGGTGATCATAGGTATTTCTTCTGGAATGTCTTTGAGACCAAAGAATTTCGCATCATAAGCAGTCCACCTCGGCGTAGGTATTTCCAGAACACGAAGGTAATAAAATGCCAGTTCATCGCGATCAAAGTCCGGATCCCGCCAAACCACAGCCAGTTCTGGATCACCAATGCTATTGGTATAGCTGGCGTCTTTTACATCAACTGTAGAGCCGACGGCAGGCGCTCTTCCGTGTTTATCTACCGTTCGGCCGTCAGACAGGGCAACGTTATAAATTCGCTCATGTAATTCGCCCTGGCTGTCATGCCAACCTTTAATCACCTGAACTCGATCAAGATTAGCGCCATCAGGGTCTTTTACTGCACGAATCAGAAAGGTGGGTGACTTTCCGTCAGCCGCATTCGCTAAATCGCCGCCCATGGGCACACCTTTGCTGTAGCCAATGCTGGCAAGGTCTGGCCGTAGAGCCTCGTTTGGCTGGTAGTCCCAGCCACCAAAAAATCGCACTGTAATACGGGGCCCCGTGGAGGCATAGACTTCCCTGCGCTTCATCGCTGCAAACAGAGATTCACGGGTGTTTTCTTGGGCCCAGATAGCTGCGTAGCCTGAAGCGCCAAATTTCCATCCAGCCAGACCGTCGGCTATTCCTTTTGCCGCACGATCATTACTGGGTTCATGCAGTGTTAGCTTGCCCCAAAAGTTCCTGTCATCTGCCGTCGACAGCGACGTATGAGAATCAGTACTACCGATCATGCCGAACTTGAATGGATTTACTTCTAAGAATGATTCGAACTTAAGCCCTCGCTTTAGCGCAGAACGGGCATATTCATATCTTTTCTCCTCAACAGTCCAATTTGGATTTAGTGGATGACTATTCCAGGTCTCATAGTCAGAAAATTCATCAGATGGTGAAAGTGATGGATGGGCTTCACTATCCCCCTTAATTTGCGTCACTTCATAGAGAGGCTCCCAACGAGAACGTTGCTCCGCATATGTTTTACTTATAGGCTGACCAGAGTAAGTCGTGGGTGAAAACATAAGCCCACCACTTAAATTGCCATTGTGACCAATTGCAAGAACCTCTCCGCCAGTAGTAGCTTCGTACTCTCCCAGATAGCGCCAAAGTTCCTCGATGTCGGAACTCTCATTACTGGAAAAAGGCAGAACTTGGTTTGTTCTAATCGCGTCATCTTTGAAGATAACTACCCGATGAAGGTTGTAAGCCAGCTTCGAGAATGGCGTCCATTCATAGCCAGTAAATGCGGTGAATTTTCCGGGACTATTATTTGTATCTGCCACACCAACAACGGTGTTCCAAATCGAGGCTCTAAAGACTTTGCTCTTGACAACCTCTTCCGCACCATCTGGCGCAAAGGCACCCCATGTATTCCAGACAAATTCATGGGACTTACTCTTGGGTTCTGCTTGCAATAGCCTAGCCCACAGCTTTCCCACCTCAGTTGCTAAGACATTTTGATCCTCGGCTCTTATGCTGGATAAAACCCCCATATTTTCTGCATGATCAGCTACCACTAAGAAGTCCAATGGACGCGAAAGCTTTGCTGACATTCCATTGTGGGCTATCACAGGCTCTCCTTTGGCAAAGCGATACGCCTGATCGGGACCTAAGCTGATATTGCCACCATAACCGTCTGCATCAACAGATAAAGTGGTATGTAAATGAGTATCGCCCCAGTAAACCTGCTGAGGAAATTTGTTGGCAGCATGGGGCGAGTATCTTTCCTCAGTTAAAACCTGTACTGATGAGACCATTAATATAGTGCAAAGTAATAACTGAAGTTGAACCTCCTTAACTGACATTGATATTTCCCAAGTGAATTCAATTACTATCACTACGCAATAAGCTAATAAGACATCATAAAATAATTCTGCAGTTAACCGGTTTTGATGTTGGCAGAATTCGGATATCTGAGTAGTAGATCGGTGTCTATTAAAGTTGGGCAAGCAGAAAATACTAATTGTTATTTTTCTTAAAAATAAGACACTACAAAGGCCCTATTTCCGAGCTAAAGTATTCCCTTATTAAACTGCGATAAATTGACTCATTTTTCTCAATTTTAAGCATGAAAAGGAAATCCTAATGAAAGAAAACTTATCCATATTTGATTTAACTGGTAAAACCGCACTAGTCACGGGTGGTGCGGCTGGAATTGGCCGCGCTTGCGCAACAGCGTTGGCCATGGCTGGAGCAGATGTCGCAATAGCGGATGTCAATAAAGATCTCGGCGAAAAAACAGCAGCATCTTTAAGAGAGCTAGATGTAAAATCATTTTTTTTACGATGTGATGTGTCCAATGAAGAGCAAATTCAGACCATGATATCCTCTGTCGTCGAGGTATTCGGCAAGCTTGATATAGCGGTCAACAATGCCGGAATCGGTGTAATCAGTGATCAAGATGAGATTTTCCCGAAAAATGAATGGGATAAACTCATGGCTATAAACCTAGATGGATTATGGCTTTGCGCCAAATACCAGGCGCAGCAGATGATTAGGCAAACTCCGACCGAAGGCAAAATCATTAATATCTCATCCATCGCTGGCGTTGTATCACTACCCATGAGTAATGGCGCCTATGATGCATCTAAAAGTGCCGTCATTCACCTCACAAAACAACTTGCACTGCAGTGGGGGCGCTTCAATATCAACGTAAACAGCATAAGTCCGAGTTATGTCCTGACACCTATGATGTCTCGTACTACTCTAAAATTTCGTCAACGGATTCGTGACACAACTCCGATGGGGCACATACAACGGCCTGAAGACTTATATGGGCCCATTTTGTACTTGGCATCTGCAGCATCAGACTATATGACTGGTCAAAACTTGATCGTTGATGGCGGCCATACCTTGGGCCCCTGGATAGAGCCAGCCAGGAAGCGTGAAATACCCCCCCGAATCAACGTTAGGCAAGAACTAGTTGAAATGAAAAAAGACTTGGATGCCATGGGTGTTGCCTATGATGAAAACGGGCAGATCGATGCTGAAAATTAGTGGGTTGCAACAAATATCCAAAAGGCTTCATCCAAACCATTTCATTTGCTGGAGGGATATATCTTTTCTGGTGGAGGGAAAACGGTCCCTTCATCGGCCTTTCCGTACTCAGTAATGCAGGCTAAGCCCTTATCGGTGCCCAGGTAGCTATATGTGCCGGCGCCGAAAATACGGCCATTCTGAATTTCGTTGTAACCCTTTTCTTGGAAATGCGCCATAGTTTCATCAAAATCGTCCACGCCAAATTCAACATGATGTAGCCCTTCACCATGTTGCGCCAAATGTTCGGCATACAAACTCTCTCCACATAAGGGCTGAATAAGTTCTAATTCGACATCCCCTACACTTGCAATTGCGGCAATAAAAGAATGCTCAATTACTTTTCCACGTAATTTCATATCACTCGAGTTTACAGGATCAATTGTATAAAAACGCCATGGTCCGATGCCAGCATCATCCCAATAGCGCCTTGCTGTTGCCTCAGCATCTTTTACTACCATACCAATTTGATTTACTTTATTAAAAATAGGTCTTTGCATACAACATTTACCTCTAGTCCACTGAATTTTATCCGTCCACTTGTTTACTTAAAAGATTAAGTATCGGTCTTTAGGTCACCCATAAAGTTATAGGTTACACATCAACCCAGCATTTAAAAATATTTAATTTTTTAGGAATACTTAAGGAAGTCTGAACTAGCCAATCGATCATATTTATGTACAAATTAAATTTCAATGTCGAAATAATTGGGCTGCTAAAAAACTGGTGTTATACCAATTATATTTACTGGATATATTAGCCAGAGGAGATAGAACACGATTAAACCGGAACCTGAGGTAACCACTGATTTATACCGTATAAGCTTTTACACTATAACGAGATCTGATAACTATGAGCAACCCAGAACAGCTAGCAAAGTTTGAACAGAAAATAGATCCTCAGCTTCGTGAACTACTCAGGGCTACACCAGACTTACTCCATGACCTACCGACTCTGCGTGAGATACAGGCACGGGTTAGCAATTATCTGTTGGAATACGGCGACAATATAAAGCATTCGTCAGAGGTCCTAATCTATGAAGCAGAGGTGCCCCGTACACAAACCAGTGCACCAGTAAAAATCCGTTGCTATGAACCCAAAAATCGTGAGCGCACTAGGGATGATCAAGACAAACCTCTACCGGTTTTACTCTGGATTCATGGCGGCGGGTTTATTTCCGGAGATGTAAGATCCAATGACAATATCTGCGAAAACTTTGTGGTTCAGTGTAACTGCCTTGTGGTCTCGGCAGAGTATCGGCTGACACCTCAGCACCCCTATCCTGCAGGATTTGATGACTGCTATGCGGTTCTAGATTGGCTCGCCAGTAGTGGTGTTGAAGAGCTAAATATAGATAGTGACAGAATTGCTGTGGGCGGCTCGAGTGTTGGCGGTTGTCTAGCGGCCGGTATTGCGCTAAAAGCCTGCGAAACTGATGGCCCTAAGATCAAACATCAACTGCTACTAATTCCGGTACTCGATGACCGCCACATAACACAGTCAAGCCGAGATATAACCGATCATCGGGTGGTTTGGAATCGCGATCTATCAATGCTCGCCTGGGATGGTTATCTCCATGATGTCTTTGGTGAGACGCCTAGCTATGCGGCTCCAGCCCGGACAAAGACCATACCCAACCTGCCCAGCACGTTTAGCTCGGTGGAAGAACAGGATATCTTGCGCGATGAATCCATTGTCTATGCTCAGCGCCTGATGCAAGCCGGCGTGAACACCGAGCTGCACGTCTACCCTGGCACTTTCCATGGGTCTTTTATGGATGTGCCTGAGGCCGATGTTAGCAAACAGCATATGGCAGATGTTTTTAATTCCTTGAAAAAAGCGCTGAGTGAAAATTTGGACAGTGAAGATGCTGATTGCGGCATACTAAAAGACTGGTTTGAAACTCCTGTCTGAGTTCATTGAAAGAGCGATATCACATTGTTAAACCGCCATCTACAACCAGCTTGACCCCGGTTATATGATGGGCTTCATCCGATGCAAGAAATAGCACGGCATTGGCGATATCCTCAATCTCCTGAAATTCACCCTGTGGTATTTCAGCCTGGTACTCTGCCAATAACGCGGCTGATGAAGTTGTCGACTTATCTATTCGCCCTGCTGTAAGACGATTAATCATCGCCGTTTTAATGACACCAGGGTGAATTGAGTTGCAACGGATTTTTGAGCCATCAGTGGCGCAATGCATAGCAACTGATTTGGTCATATGGCGGACTGCGGCTTTACTTGCTCCATAAGCCATATTGTTGGGCGTAGGTTCCAAAGAGCCAATAGAAGATATGTTGATGATACTGCCGCCTCCGCTTGCTCTGATCAACGGAATCGCGGAGCGGCAACCCAAGAATACTCCCTCTACATTAATTCGATGTATCAATTGCCAGTCCGCTAGAGTTGCGGTTTCTGGCGTAGACACTGGGTTACCCTCAATACCAGCATTGTTCACTAGGATGTGTAGCTCTTTATACTGCTCCTGTATAGCCTTTATTACATGGTTCCATGCGTTTTCGTCACTGACATCTTGGTGGATAAATCTGCAACCCAGAGCCGCTGCCTCAGCCTCACCAAGGGACTTATCAATATCCGTTATTATCAGGTTAACGCCGCTTAAAACCAGTGCCTGGGATATCCCTCGCCCCAATCCTGACGCGCCCCCTGTCACTAATGCCACTTTGTTTTTTAAACTAGGCGAATATAAGGTCATATGCACAGTTCCAAGTTATTTAGCTACACACTGCTATAGGAATACTTTGCATAGGCCGGTAGACCCACTCGGCAAAATTAATTAAATCGAGGGCTGGGAAGTCGAGGGCATCCTCCGGTAATCGTTCCATACTCTGCATCATCGCTTCAGGTGTTCCCTCCTGTTCGTAGACCGCGATCATTTGATAGCTTGGTTGTCGTGCACCTGGCCTTTGATAGCCGGTTAGCTCTAAACACTGACCGCTGACAAGTTCAGTAACATTAAGAGCGTGGCGAATATGGCGAGTACAGTACCATTCGCGGAACTCTTGGTCTGTTCCCTGTAGCGGATTGGCAAATGCCAGAGTTAACATTTCCTCTCCGGCCATAGCCGAACGGCCTACTTTTTCACTTACTGGGTAATACAGCCAAGTGCTTGGAACGTCAGCAGAGGGCTCAGCCTCATACAGCTTTTCTATCTTTTGAATAATCATCTCTGCCTGCTCCGCACCATCAACTGAGAGTTCGATAATACTCAGGTAATCATCCGGAATATGCTGATAAGCTCCCTCAGTTACATCCACATCATGTTTCTCAAAATGATTGATACTTATAACGCCGGATAATTCTTCGAGCCTTATAGAAAAGATATTTTTTGACCAGCTTACAAATTCGTCCTGCCGATCAGCATTGCAGCTACTTAATAAAAAAAGTACATGACTGCGTTGCGTTTTTATTAACTCCAACGATCTCTCTGCACTAGTCTTTGACATTTTTATCTCCGTTTATAAATTAAAATTCGTATATAGACTCTGCTTAACTAAGTACAGTTCCACAGTCCACATTCAGCGCTTGCCCAGTAATATTTTTTGCTCTTGCAGAGGCAAAAAAGGCAACTGCACAGCCTATATCTTGGGGACTAAGGTGACGCTTTAAAATTCTCTCATCAAGGATACTGTCTAGAATTTTTTCTCCGTCAGATGAGAAACTATCAGCCATTCTGGTTATTACCCCGCCAGGGCAAACTGCATTGACGTTAATATTGTCAATACCCAGCTTTATCGCGAGGGACTGCGTCAAGTTGATCACTGCAGCTTTAGATGCCGAGTAAGCCGGGGTATCTGCCCATGGGGTGCGACCATTAATTGAGGCTATATTGACAATGTTTCCTGTATTCGCAGCTCGAAAGTGCGGTAATAATGCCCTGACCATCCGCCAAATACCGAAAAGATTAACATCAAAGCATTGCTTAAATTGCTCAATGGTAGAGTCAGTTTCGATACTCTCTCTGTGTATACCAGCATTATTCACCAAGATATCAATCTGCCCAAAATGGGCTATGCCATGAGCAACACATTCATTGACTGATATATCATCTGATACATCCAGAACTAGAGGCAAAACCTCACAGCCTATTAATTTAATCTCATTTGCAGTGGCCTGGGCAGCACTTATATCGATATCACCAATCACCACTTGCGCTCCTGCGGCAGCCAATTCAGTCACTATTCCCTTACCTATGCCTTGAGCACCTCCAGTCACTAAAGCAACCTTATATTTCAAATCCATTATTACTATTCCGTTATAAGTTATTCACCCTCTTTTAAAAGGGACTGCATAGTCAGATTACTCAGACAAAAGGCTCTCAGGGTCTTCTAGATAGGCTGATAAGGATGTCAGAAATCCCGCACCAATTGCACCGTCTACAGCGCGGTGATCAACAGAGAGTGTTACTCGCATCACTGTGCGGATAACCGCTTCGTTGTCTACAACAATCACTTTTTTCTTAGCCCGAGCAGCAGCTAAAATCGCCACTTGAGGAGGATTGATAATCGCATCGAATTGATCGACGCCATACATGCCCAAATTAGAAATAGTAAATGAGCCTCCGCTTATTTCTGACATTTTCAAGTGTCCATGGGCTGCGCGCGAAGCTAAAGTCGATAATTCACTAGAGATCTCAAAAATAGTTTTCGCCTCTACCCTCCTCAATACTGGTATGGCCAGACCGCCATCAACGGAGACAACAATCGAGATGTTTGCGTGAGGAAACTGAACAGTTTCGTTATCATCGAAGTGGCTATTAATCGCAGGCCATTCAGCCAGCGCTAAGGCACAGGCTTTGATGATAAAATCATTGACAGAAACATTACCTTCAGCACTTCGAGAGTTTATCTCTCTACGCAATTTAAGCACTTCATCCATTTCTATGTCAGCCACCACCCGGAAGTGCGGTATCGAACGCTTTGCCTCGGTCATACGAGCGGCAATAGCTTTGCGCAGAGGTGATAAACGAACTGTGACTGAATTTGAATCGATATCGCGAATCTCCACCGTGTCTGTAATAGCGCTATTCATCAGGCTTATTCCGCCTCCAAGAGTGCGATTACAGCTCCGACCTCAGCTGACTCCTCTTCCGTTACGATTATTTTCTTCAGTACCCCGGAAACTGGGGATTCAACTTCCTCTAGTGCTTTTGCTGTTTCTATTTCGACAAGAACTTCCCCTTTAACAATTTCTGTGCCTTCGGCCTTAAGCCATTTTTGGATTGTGCCTTCGGCAATACCCATTCCAGTTTTTGGTATAGTTAATTCGATGGTCATAAATTGATTCTCTGGTTGATTTTTTAGATAGATTTCTGGACTACTGAATTTTGTTTACCGCATCAATAACATCAGACGCTGTTGGATAGACGACTTTTTCCAAAATAGGGCTAAATGGAATATGAACATCCGCTGTAGTAACTCGCTGAATCGGCTTGCGCAAGCTCTCAAAAGCCTCTTCAGATATAACAGCAGCAATCTCTGAAGCTGCACTATTAGTACGATGAGCGTTGTCGACAATAACCAAGCGGCCTGTTTTGGCGACTGAACGGATTAGTACTTCTTTGTCCAGGGGAACCAAGGTTCGAGGGTCGACAACTTCTGCAGAAACACCCTGCTCTTGCAGGGTTTCTGCGGCAGCTAAGACCATCGGCAAACATGCACCTATTGAAATAATCGTTACATCACTGCCTGCACGTTTGATATCTGCACTACCTATAGGTATTAGATAATTAGGATCTGTTGATACTTCTTCCTTTTTTGCCCAAAGATTACAGTCTTCAAATATCATTACTGGATCGTCATCGCGGACTGCGGATTTTAGTAGGCCTTTCATATCAGCAGGCGTTGATGGCACTATTATTTTTAGGCCCGGCGCTGACATAAAAAAGGGATAGGGTCTGTCAGAATGTTGCGCTGCATTGCCGATTTTGTAATACATTCCAGTACGAAAGACGATTGGCACCTGTACCTGACCACCGGTCATGTAGCGTAACTTACTGGCCTGATTAATAATTTGGTCAGAGGCCAAATAGGTAAAGCTGGCTATTGTGAGGTCAACAATTGGCCGCAAGCCTGTCATGGCAGCGCCAATAGCCATGCCGGTAAAGCTGTTCTCAGAAATCGGCATATTACGCACACGATTTTCATCGAAGCTTTTAACTAGGTCTGTGCCTCCATAAATGGAGATATCTTCCCCGATTAGGACAACTCTCTCGTCGCGTAACATTTCTTCTTTTTGTGCCAGCACAATCGCGTCCATATAACTCAATGGGGAACTGATAAAGCCTTCTGTGATAGGCGCCTCTTTGATGGTATCTAACATAACTAATGTGTCCTTTTTAGTTGCGGGGCTGCGCCGGATAATGGATAGGAGAGCTATACATATTTTGGTAAATATCGGCTGGATCTGGATAGGCACTCTGTTGCGCAAAATCAACAGCTGCCTGCACTTCGACTTCGACTTCTGACTTTATGTCTTCAAGATCTATCTGCCTGACCTCCCCCATCGCCAACAATGCCGTTTGATAAATAATTATGGGATCTCTGGTTGTCACATAGTCATTGATCTCTTCCTGGCTACGATAAGGAATAGGCACATTGAGGTTGTCGCAATGCTCTTCGAACCGGTAAGTCTTCGCTTCAATAAGGGTTGGACCATCACCGCTACGTGCCCGAATAACCGCCTCATTAGTTACCTTATAGACTGCAAGAGCATCTTGGCCATCGACGATCACACCGGGAATGCCATAGCCATCCGCTCGCTTGGCAATATCTGGTTGGCCATGAGATTTTTCCACTGACGTAGATATTGCGTAACCATTGTTCTCACAAAAAAAGATCACCGGCAGTTTCCACACCGCGGCCAAGTTCATGGATTCACTAAAGGTGCCCTGGTTGCTGGCTCCATCGCCAAAGAAGCAGAGGCTGACCTGGTCGGTGCCCCTTACCTGGGCGCTAAAGCCGGCTCCGGTTGCCAGAGGGATACCACCGCCAACAATTGCAGATTCACCGACCACGCCGACAGAGAAGTCGGCAAGATGCATGGAGCCGCCGCGACCACGGCAGATTCCCGAGGCCTTACCCAGAAGCTCAGCCATCAGCGGCGCTAAAGTTGCACCCTTGCCTATAGGATGGCCATGTGACCTATGGGTGCCTGTAATATAGTCATCGTCTCTAAGGGCCATACAGGCCCCTACGATTGCGCCCTCCTGCCCGATGCTCAGGTGACCTTCTACTGGCAGCGTCTTTGCCGCTTCTTCAAAAAAACGAATGCGCTGCATTCGTCGATACATTTCAAGATGCCCAGATTTGTTCAGACTCATAGTATTACTTCCTGTAATTTATAAAACTGCTCTCGTTCGCTAACTACTCGCGGTGACGAATACGGTTGTCCTTTTTTTCCTACCTGATTCAGCGCCTGCAGGACTAGCTCTATTAGAATCACTGCCCACGCAATATAAATTAGGATCTTGCACGTCAGATTTAGATTGGCGTTGTTGTAAACATTTCCTTATCGTTGCATGACGGATGGAATCAATTGGAAAATTCCAAATAAGCGCGACACTAGCGGTCATAATGGCGATAGGAAGAATGCAACAAACTATTGTTAATGACAGACCATTAGAGCCTGATAGACCCGCAGTAGCATCAAAACCTAGCAACTGGAGCATGGGTAATGCGATTCCTACACCGACACCCATACCCAGCTTGTATACCAAATTCATCCCAGCCATATAAGTTCCGGCCTGCTCTCCATAGCCTTTGAGATTTCCAAGATCGGATAGATCGCCAATAATTGCCGGTGGCATGGCCCAAGCTGCAGATGTTGAAAGGCCGATTAAAATAAAACAGACCGCAGCTGCGAGATAACTCTGAGGTGGTATGACTAGTAATATAACCAGAGATAGCGACGTCAGTAGTATCGAGGCCGATAATACCTTATGGCGACCAAAGCGATAGGCCGCTCTGACGCAAATTGGCATACCGATAATCGCTGAAACAAAGGCAAGAAATATCAATGAGATAAATGAGTTTTCCAATAGCAGGCGATATTTTATAAATAAAACAATAACCGCATTAAAGATGCTCACACCCAATGTAAAGGTAAAGTGGTAGATTAAAAACCTGAGGAATGCCTTGTTGGTTTTGATTGCCGTTATAAGTCCGACATTTCGAGCATGGGGAGCACTAGTGAGGCTTTGTCTTTCGTTAAGAAACATTGTCACCACAATCATCACTGGAAGGGTGCAAATAATTGCATAGCTAATAAATCGCAGAATTTCGCTCATAGGTGCGCTGTCTGGGAGAAAAATAAAAGGTAGTGCGGCACTAAGAAAAATACCGATGGTGGTGCCCGTCTCACGGAATCCAAAAACTTTACTACGGCCTTTGTAACTAGTGGACATCTCAGCTCCCCAGGCCATATAGGGAACCTGCACAATGGTCCAGAAGACAAAAAATATTGATATCCAGATAATCAAATATTCTTTTCCAGAGCCGATAGGTGCATTAAATAAGTAAAAAATACTGATGAGTAAAGGCAGGGTTCCGCACAACATCCAGATTTTACGCTTACCCAACTTAGAGCGGGTCGCATCAGACATGCGACCGATAGCAACATCGGTTATACCATCCCAGATATTTGCAATCATAAATGCCAGACCAGTCCAGTAGAGGCTAATTCCAACTTCGGTCACATAAAAAGTTGGAAGATAATTAATAACTGGAGTAATCAACATTGCCAGTGGAATAGCCGGACCTGAGAATGCAAGTAAACGTTTCAATGTTAAACTTGGATCCGCTTTAGATTGCGCTAAAGTCGCTTGTCTATTAGACATAGTTAAACCACCTCACCTGCGCCCTGCTGTATGATGCCAATCCAGCTACGCCAAACTCAGTTCCGACACCTGAGAGGCCATAGGGTTCGGTTGAGATAGCCTCAGAGCCTGCCCCTGTTGGTGTCGCTGCATTTATCGTGACCATCCCGGCCTGCACTTCTGTGGAAAGGCGCATGCCCGTGCTAAGGTTGGTCGTCCAGGCATAGGCTGCCAACCCATAGGCCGTAGCATTGGCGATTTCGATGGCTTCATCCAGAGTACGAAAACGAGTGATAGTCAAAACTGGGCCAAATATTTCATCCTGAAAAAGTGGATCCTCTACAGCTACATTGCCAAATAGTGTCGGTTCCACAAAGTACCCCTTATTGACAGCAACCCGCTGGCCGCCATAGATCAAATTAGCGGTTTTTGCTCCGGCTTGGATGTAGCAGAGAACCTTTTCCATATGCTGGCGGCTGGCTAGGGGACCATAGCTCGTGGATGGATCCAGGGGATTTCCAGGGCTCACTTCCCTGAGTCGCTGGATGATTTTTTCGATCAATTCGAGTTCGATTTTTTGCTCTACAAGCACACGCGAGCCGGTAACACATAGCTGACCTTGGTTGAGCAAAATTAACTCGACAATACTGTCGGCGACTTCGTCTAGGTTGTGACAATCCGCGAAAACGATCTGTGGTGACTTACCGCCACACTCCACATGGGCGACTTTCATATTGGATTGGCCGGCGTACTGCAACATTAACTTGCCGACCGCAGTCGAGCCAGTAAAGGCGATCATATTGACATCGTTATGCAAACCCAGTGTGCGGGCGACAATATGGCCCTGCCCCTGCACGACATTTAAAACACCCGGGGGAATACCTGCCTTGGTGGCAAGTTCTGCAAGGCGGCTGGCCGACTGGGGTGATTGCTCAGAAGGTTTTAACACCACGCAGTTGCCCGCGGCGAGAGCAGGCGCCACTTTGCTCATGGCGCTGAGGGTGGGGAAATTCCACGGCACCACTGCAGCCACCACGCCACGTGGTACAAACTGCTGAGCTATCAAGCAGCTTTTATCGCTGTTGTAGGCATCAGCAGTCATGTTCTCCATAGCGTCAATCGAGTAGTGCAGAAGATTCGCTGCGCTTGTTGCATTGCCAAATTCAAGACCAATGGGCTTGCCCATATCTTCGGCATCGAGCCTATCTAGTTCTGGTGCGTGCACTTCAATTAAATTAGCGAAGGTATGCAATAGACTTTGTCGGGTAGCTTTTGGAAGACTTGGCCAGAGACCCTTCTCAAAGGCTTCTTTTGAACTGGCAACGGCTTGTAGAGCATCGAGCTCGCTACCAGCTGGTATAACAATTGACTCGCAGCCGTCAGCCGGATTAAACAATTGGAGGGTTTCGCTGCTTGATGATTCGGCAGGAGCTCCATTGATATAAGAACGTACTGCGACCTTTCTTTTAACCGTGTTGGTCTCAGTAACCGGTGATTTCGTATCGCTTTTGTTACTCACTACATTCATGCTGATTTCAACTTAGTGATTCTTAATGAGGAAAATAGAAAGAAAGTGATCTCGGCCGGGAGGTGAGGATAAAACCGAGATCACTTTTTCTGCTGTTAACATCTTTATTAGATACAAAGATTTTGGGTAGTAATCGAAACCATTAAAAGTCAACTCTCAGGGTTAGACCCATAGTGCGTGGCTTAAGGCGAAAGGCTCGAAAGGTGTTCATATTAAAAATGTCTTGGTCGTACTTACTAGTCGCAGCATCATCATTGGTGAGATTTTCGACATACAATGCTAGCTCATAGTTTTGATACTGAAGACCGCTTCGAAGATTAAAGGTGTTGTAGGTATCGCTATACAAATGGTCTGCATTATTAATATTCGAGACCATCTGACCTACATGCTGATGGCTAAGGCGTACATAGCCAGAAAGATTGTTGGGCATGTCATTTTCAACATACTGAACATAATTCGCCATAGCAAAATCAGGTGTCCCTGGAAGAGTAGATCCTGGAGTAAGACCTGTATCCCCAGTAACTGTTTCAAGTGTCGCATCTGTATAACTAAATGCTATCCCCACCTCCCAATTTTCGTTAGGCAAGTAGGTAAGCTCCATCTCAATTCCTTTGGACGTTGCATCGCCAGCATTATCATTAAAGTTAAAAACACGATCATCATCGGTTGTGATGGTCCTTTGTAACTGGATATCAGTCCAATCGATATAATAGGCGGCCAGGTTTAATTTCAAGTGGCCGTCAAGAAGTAGCGTTTTCAATCCCAGCTCATAATTCCATAGCGAATCAGGCTCATAGCTTTTGGGAACACCAGCTTCGGGGGCTACTGTCGTATTGATCTGGCCAACTCGAAATCCTTTAGTAGCAGATGTATAGATATGCATATCGTCGGTTAGAAAATATGATAACGCGAATTTTGGTGTGAACGAGCTAGAGGTCTCTTTCGTGAGTGGCAATGTGTCATTGGCAAGTGCCCCTATATTTAACGGTATTTCAAACTCGAAGCTGCTGTCAAACCATCGACCGCCGCCGGTAATAAAGAGTTCGTCAGTAATTTGATAGGTTAATTCACCAAAGATCGCCATTTCCGTTATATGTGGGAGAAATCTAGTCTGTTGGACTAGGTCGCCCAGATTATCTGCTGTCCAGTCCTGGAAAGTATCTATCTTTTGATCGAGATAAAAAGCACCAATGGTCCATTGCGCTGGGCCATCTCCCTGAGATACCACCCTAATCTCCTGGGCAAATGTCTCAACCTCCTCAGTAAGGCTATAGCCATTCTCATCAGGCTCTAGACCGGTTTCGAAGATCAGATCAACAAGAGAAACGAGGTCGAGATTAAGAAATGATTTACGCTTGGAATACGTAGTCGAAGAAGTCAGGAGAGCGCCATCCAAATCATAGTCAGCGGATAGGTTATAGATACTAATGCTGACGTCAGAATACTCAGGAGTAACACCATCATATGCATAACGAGGACCATCTTCCTTGTCGCGAAATGTCGCCGAGCTATCATCAACGATATCTGCCTGATGTGTTGCAGTGAGTCGCAAGGACAAGTCCTCACTAGGCTTGTAAGACAGCATTAGCCGACCGCCTTCCATTTCACCGCCATTAATATTTTTCTCGTCGCGACGGGTATTATCTATATAGCCACCATCATTGCGGCTAAATGCAACGATTCTCATGGCTAGTTCGTCATCCACCAACGGAATATTAAGCATCGCATTGATACTATTACTGTCATCACCACCCTGAGTAAACGACTGACCGAGATCAATACTAGATTGAAACTCTGAAGCATTTGGTTTGTTATTAATGACCCGTAATGCACCGCCTAGGGCACCAGAACCAAACAGCGTACCCTGGGGCCCTCGAAGAACTTCCACACGCTCTACATCAAAGGTATTAGGGTCTGTGTTAGTCCAAGCTCCCCAGCGCTGCAGAGAGGGTAAGTCATCGATATAAATCGCACTGGTACTCTGAGCGTCGCTTAATATAGTAGTACTAATTGTTGATATGCCTCTGACTATTACAGGACTGCGCCCTTTTCCCTGAGCGTTATAGTTAACCCCAGGGATCTGTGCCAAATAGTCCTGCGCACCAACCGCACCAATGCGATTTAAGTCATCACCAGTAAGTGCCGACAAACCCATCGCAACATCCTGAAGATCTTGCTCACGCTTGTTGGCAGTCACGGTGATTTCTTCAATTCCGGAGTTGCGATAACCCTTTTTTTCAGCGATCCCCATCTCGGAATCACCAGCAGTAATATTAGCGCGCATTTTATTTCGCTCAGTCTCAGTGGAAACCACCATAAACACTTTCTCGTCACTCGTTTGTGCTTCTAGGCCTGCACCTGCGAGCATGGTTTCAAGCGCTTGTTGACGAGTGTATTCCCCTTTCAAACCATCCATTGACTTGTCGGCAACTAATGATGGAGAAAATAAAATTTCGCTATCGGTCTCCAAAGCAAAGACTTTTAATGCTTCACTCATCGTATTAGGGGCAATATCATAATACTGGAGATCGTTTTCGACAGCTTGAACCATGCTTGCTGAGGCAGATAGCCCAAGAGATATTGTGATAACTTTTGTAAGTAATTTAATTTTAAAAAACGTGCTTGAGTTGGGTTTTATAAAAGAAACGTTCATTCCTACTTTCTCCTTTACTGACTTATGTTTATAGTATTTTCGTACAACTGCTTACTACAAAAAATTACGCAAATATAGGTAGTTATGATCAGTGCAGGAAAGAGTACATGATTCGACTTAGGCTGGCGGACAGGTGTATTTCGATATGGCAGATTTTTAGAAAACGATTAGAAAAATAATATTAATATAGAGATTTATTTCATTTTTTATAGAAAAATTAAAATGCTCTAGTGAGCCTATATAAAATAGTTAAGAAAGGAAGTTATTGCAAGTTAGTGGCTATATAACTTTATCAACGGGCTTCGAAATGAGACCTTGTCTAGCTGCATAGAGAACAGCCGCCGGGAGGGTTAAGACACCAAATTCCGATTTAATCTTGGCAACATACTTATTTGCTGTATGCACTGAAATTCTGAGAATATCTGCCGCCTCATAAATAGTGACATCTTCTTCTGCCAATAAATTTAGCAACTGCAGGGGCTTTATAACCAGTATGAGTTCTTTGGCATCGCCATTTAGTGCTGCTAGAGATGAGCTTGCATCAACGCGGCCTGAGCTATTGTAATCCGCGCGCGGAGACCGGACACTAAATGAATCGTCAAAACAATAACTGTCATAGTCAATATGCTCTATTTGATAGTCAAACAGTTCGAGGGTAAAAAAAACAGTAGGTACGCCAGCGACAACCTGGATATTCAAAAGGTTAAGAAATAGATTGTCATTTATTTCGAGCTTCCTACCGATTTCGTTTTCTCCGCAAACCATTGTATCTGAGGCACTACAGACAACCGCCGGCTGAGACAAGTCTGGTGGCTGACATAACGGCTGGGCACAGGTAAAGTCAGGCAATCCAATCAGGCTAATAAGTATTTTCATTTCAGAAATCAAAGTAACCACCAACCAAAAATATAATAAGCTTTCTCTTACTTAGCATAGAGAATCATATGAGTTATGGTCCATATTAAAACAGCAGGCCCCGCCAAGCTTGACGCAAATCAATGCCAAACGAACGAAATCCCCAGCCCAAATCAGGTGGTCTAAAGACACACCTTGCTGAGATTTTAAAACTTAGATCAGATATGGGTTACGGCAGATAATTTTTTATTGTCACGAGGAATAAGCACTAAATTACCACGTTGATCAGTGGTTAGTTTTAATGAAAAATAGTTCTGCAGGGCCTGAAGTGCATTGCCATCTAGGCCCACATTGAATACTCCGGTCACCCGAATTGATCGCAATGATCGATCACCAATAACAATCTTTTTCTTTGAGTACCGGTTTAGCTCTGATACCACTTCAGCCAAGGTGTGATTTTCAAACACTAACCTACCCTTTTGCCAAGCGACAGACTGAGGAATATCGACAACATTGGCCTTCGAAATACCTTTTCTAGAGTAGGTCAACTGCTGTCCTATATGTTCAGGTTGCGAGGGGGTACGGGTAATAGTTGTCATCTGATCATGCTGTTCAACCGCTACCCTACCTTCGATCAAGGTGACCAACACGTCAGAGGGAGTCTTCTTGATCACAAAGGCAGTGCCGAGCGCGGTAATCTTGCCGATACCAGCCAGTACACTAAAAGGACGGTCAGCATCGTGAGCCACATCAAAGCGTGCCTGGCCGCGCACCAGATTGATATGCCTTGTCTCAGGGGTAAAATCGGCAATAATTCGGGTCTGAGTGTCGAGAAAGATAACCGAGCCGTCACTGAGTTCAAACTTTTGACGCTCGCCAATACGAGTTTCATAAATATCCCCCGCAACAGTGGTCTGAGAACTTGTGCCGTAGTCCAAATACAGGCTGCCGAGGGCTACCATTGCAAATGACGCAGCCATAGCCATGTGTACCCAGCGAATACGGAGAGCCCCAAACAGTCCAGGGCGCTCTGCCCTGCTCATTAGCTTGTCCACTGGCTTACGACGAACTGTCTGTCGCGCGGCGATAATTTCAGGGTTATTGGAAAAGCGGCCGGTGATATCCCATAGAATCTGTAACTCTTCATAGGCAAGCCGATGCTTGGAATCGGCTTGCAACCATGCCTGGTGCTCAGCCACTTCAGTGTCACTGATATCACTGGCGCCAAGGCGGATAAACCATTTCTCGGCTTGCTTTTCGATGAGTGTGTCTTGAACACTCTCAGCCGGTCTATCACTATCTTCGGTCATTGGGGCTCCTTGAGCATTTCCTTCATGCGCTTAAGCGCAATCATCATATATTTCTCCACCGCACTAACACTAATAGCGCAGTGCTGAGCGATCTGAATATAGGTCAAACTTTCATAGCGGCTCAGTATAAAAACTTCACGAACTCGCGGACTGAGGCTTTCAAGCAATCTGAGGTAATATTCATAGAGTTCTTCACCTCGAACTACATCCTGAGGAGTTATTGGATCCTCTCGTGCTAAGTCCTCGTCATACTCAATATGCATATCATGGTGCCGGACCTTCTCCCTGCGCAGTCGATCGCGCAACACACTCCAAGCAATGGTAAACATATAGGCATCGCTGTACTCACTCAGAGCAATATCGCGACGCTTCCAAATTTTACAAAAAACCTCTTGAGTGAGTTCCTCCGCGTCCCATGTGTTGCGTGACCTTCGCATAAAAAAGCTAACTAGAGTTCTTTGATATTGATCTACGAGTGCTTTCATAATTAGCACGCTCCTCCCTGGAACAGATTTTTAATCTAAACAGTGCCTGTATCGGCACTTTTATTTACAGCTGAATTAGGCCTTTCTTAATTGCAAGATAGACCGCATGTGCCTGGGATCCTGTCCCCAGGGCTTGTTTTGCCAATGCCATATGTTTGTTTGCAGTATCCAGACTGATACAGAGGTCATCTGCCGCCTCAGCCAGTGAAAGATCGCACTTGGCCATGGTGGAGAGCAAACGCAAAGCTTTAGGTTTAATTTCGTTTTCAGGTCTGATGTGATTGAATCTGTGTTCGTTGAGAAAGCTAATCGCATCCGCAAGAACCTTTAATAATGGGCCGAAACGCTTGGCCTTGATACGGAATTCAGCATCATCCATGCCAATCGCCATAATCGTTAGTACGCCTCGATCCTGGCTCGCTTTTTTGGTGCTTCTGACCGGGATAATGTAGGCATTGGAGATGCCGTAGGTATTGTAGAGCGCTAATATCTCTTCATTTTTCTTGAATGTGTAAGTCATCACCGGCGAGCTGTTAATAGTGTCTGTCACCATAGATAAAAGTATTGGCTCTCCTATACCGCAGTGGATGTAATCAAGCACCATATCGAAACGACAGAAACCCTCATCTTCATAGACTTTAAATAATTCATCTGGAAGTGAGCTATGAGGAGCCTCAACTGTACCCACCCCGGTTTTGCAGATTAGCGCATAATCGCTAAATCCAAGCCCAGTGAGTATCTGCATAATTTCTGTGTGAAACTCGTCGACTGTTTCAACACTACTCAAATTGCGTATATAGTCGATTTGACTTATCAGAATGCCAAGAGCCTGATCATCTTCATCCTCGGAAATCACAAGCTCTCCGGATTCGATAAAGTTTACTGGTTTTTGATAACCCATCTTCGATACAGACTGGCACTGTGACGTCATACTTCAATATCCTTATAAGACAATGGCGGTATGAAAGATCATATGTAAGAAGATAGTGTTCAACAATTACCTGTATTTATCGATCTGGGGCAGAATCCTGCCTGATTATTGATAGCTATTGGTCAGCATGTGGGAGTCACACACTAGATCAGTATCAGACCGTTGCGGTAGTCGATTGTCGAGCTTGTTGAGTGAAAAATGGCGCTGCTGGAGACTTAAGATTGAAACCTTTTTAGTGCAATTAATAATAAAAAAGCGGCGCCTATCTAGGCTGCCGCTGCTTTAAATGGATAGTTGAACGGGCTATAAATACGCTAGCGCGTTCGGGGTTTAGATGGTTAGAATGTATAGCCAATATCCAACCCTATTGTGCGTGGCGCGCCAAAGGCTTGGGCAACCGAAACCGCCGGCTCTCCCACCGCAAATGCATAAACAACATAGGCTTCATCAAGCACATTCTTAGCCCATATGGAGGCATTGAATACACCTCCGCCCATGCCACCCAAGTTGATATTACCTAGCTCTAAGCGCGCATTCAAAAGACTGTAGGCATCCGTGCGCTGCTCACCAAAGGGAACGTAGGAATAATGATCAGTCGATGTCATATCAATATGTAATACCAGGGCACCATAGGATCGAGGTGCAAATGCATAATCAACTGTAATAGAGCCTGCATGTTGGGGTGCTAGCGGGACAAAAAACTTTTTTAACTCTCCATCACTTAGCGGATTAGGCTGCAACGGCATATCGCTATCAAGATAGGTATAACTTAAGCCCAACAAAAGCCCGGATATAGGTGACAGGGTAATATCCATTTCTGCACCGCTTATCTCAACAGTTTCGGACGCGTTAATCGTCTCTACTACGGTTACAGTTACCGGATCTGAGAAGTCTAGCTGCATATCCTCATAATCAGTGGTAAACACAGCGAGATTAACCCGTGCGCGATGATCCCAAAACTCGGATTTGACTCCTACTTCCCAGGTCTTCGCCACCTCCTCCTCAAAGGCACCAAAACTGGCTGAGCGTGTATTGACTCCCCCAGCTTTATAGGCGGTGCCCCATTTTAAATAGGTCGACAAGTCGTCCTGCCACTGATATTGCAGTGCGATGGAACCATCAAGATTGTCAGAGTCCTGACGGGACTGACTCAAACTGGCCTCAAAACGGCTGGCAATTTTTTTATCTTCCGTATACCGCCCTCCCAAGGTCAATTCCAGGCGCTCATCAAACCGATTAGGCCGCCATGAAACTTGGCCATAGGCCGCTCTTGAACGGGCTTCGGCATCGACAATTCTTGGAGGTAGAATAGCCCCTGCACCCAGAGCATCAAAAGTAGTTGGGGGATCAATAGAACTGAGCGGCGGACCAAAGATGCCAAAAATATCTAGAGAGAAACTGTCCTGTAAAAATTTATTCACATCCTCTTTTAAATAATAAAACCCAGCAACCCAGTCAGTCTGTCCAGAGCGACCAATCAACTGTAATTCTTGAGAATATTGATCCTGCTCCATCAATGAGAGATCTAACAGGCCATTAAAATACAGCACACCGGCATAGTTATTTTGGCTATCCTCCTTGAGGTTACGCACAGCACTAATAGATTTAACCGTCAACTGATCGGAAGGCGTCCAGGTTACTGTTGCTGAGTGCCCCTGCTGCTCAACTACAGTTGGTTTCAATGGGGCAACCGGCAGTCTAGTTTCAGTTAGCCGCTCTCGCTCTTGGCCAAAACTACCGAGATTATCCTTATAGAATTGCATGTATCTCTGGACCATCTCGACACTGGAATTGTCGTAGCTATAATCGACGGCGACATCATCTCGAGCCTGCCAATTTACACTAAGCTTCCCTCCGTCTTTGTTATAAGCGTTGTAATCAGACTGATCCGGAGCCGTATTATCAACCCAACCATCTCTCTCTGAGTGCAGATAATCCAGCTTTACTTTAACGCCTGCCATTTCCGGTAAGTCGAGGCGACTCACCGTTCTCAACTCGTTAAAACGGCCCATACTTACAATCTGCTTAAAACCCAAATTACCAGAGGGCTTCTTTGACACCAGGCTCACAGCACCGCCAATAGAATTGCGACCAAACAACGTTCCTTGCGGCCCGCGCAAAACTTCAATACGCTCGAGATCGGCTAACTCTAGTCCAAAACCGTGAGACCGGGCTAGATAAACCCCGTCTAAATAGATGCCGACGGAGCCGTCTCGAGTAACTTCACTGACATCTGAGGGTGCATTGCCACGAATCGAGATAATAAGATTAGATGGGGTGCTGCCGATCGGCATTACACGCAGAGACGGAATAATCCCTCCTTCCAAGCCTCCGACATCAGTGATTCCCTGCATCTCTAACTGAGTAGAGCTCACTACCGACATGGCGAGAGGGGTATCTTGCATCGATTCTGGA
>JABBBF010000132.1 GCA_018607545.1 SAR92 clade bacterium
AGCGGATTGACTGATGCACTGAGACTAGTGCGGGTTGATTCGGATGTTGCTTAACAATGCTATCGAAGCATTGACCGATAGTTTGGGTGGTTAGTGGTGCGGTTTTAGCGCCTTTGGCGTAGCTAGTTTGTGGTGTGGGCCTAGACTGAGACATAAGATAAATCCTCCCTGAATTCTGATGCTATTTTCTATCTATATAATGTAGTCCAGTTGGGAGAGCTTTGAAGCCAAACTACTAGCTATTCATTCCCTCAACCAACTTTACCCAAAATGTAGCCCCTACTGCTAACAGCTCATCATTAAAGTCATATCTTGGGTCGTGTAATAGACAAGGACTCTCCGCTGAAGAGTGTTCACCATTACCCAACCAAATATAAGCGCCTGGCACTTTATTGAGCATATATGCGAAGTCCTCCGAAGCCATTATTGGAAAGGTATTGTTAGATACCTGCTCTGCCGACAGAAACCCACAAGCTGTTTTGTAGGCAACATCCGCGCATTCAGCTGCGCTTACTGTTGCCGGTGAGAGCAGTTTGTAATCGATACTGACCGATGCGCCAAAGGATTCACAAAGCTGCTGTGTAAGCCGATAAAATTGCTCTTTGATCAGCAGTGCTGTTTCATCTGAAAAGCACCTCACACTTCCACGAATACTGCCTTGTTCACACATTACGCTATAGGTATCACCAACCTGAATACTGGTGGCACTGAGTACTGCCGACTCCAGCGGGTCAACGTTGCGACTAACAATCGATTGCCAAGCCACAACCAACTGTGCGCAAACCAATGCCACATCAACACCTTTATGGGGTAATGCTCCATGGGTGCCTTGGCCACTAACAGTCACCTCAAAAATATACATGGCTGCCATCAAAGGTCCCGGCCTTGTCCCTATATGCCCGGCCGCGAGTCCAGGCATATTGTGAATACCGTAGATATTATCCACAGGAAAACGCTCAAATAAGCCGTCTTCAATCATTGCTCGGGCACCACTACCTTGGCTATTTGCCTCTTCGGCGGGCTGGAAAATAAACTCTACACGCCCTGAAAAATTGCGTGTCGCCGCCAAATACTTAGCTGCCCCCAATAACATTGCCGTGTGACCATCATGGCCGCAGGCATGCATTACGCCCTCATGCTTGGATACATGAGCAAAGCCATTCTCTTCCATCATTGGCAATGCATCCATATCGGCACGCAGCCCAATCGCACGAGACGCACTATCAGGAGACTCCAATGCGCCATGCAGGGTTCCCACAACACCAGTACCTCCGACGCCCTCCGTGACGGCAATGCCACAATTCTGTAAATACTTGGCAACCAATGCAGAAGTGCGAGATTCATCAAAGGCGAGTTCTGGGTGTGCGTGGATATCGCGCCTCAAAGTCATAAGGTTTTCTTGCTCAGACACTATTTCCGGGATAAGAGACATGATGGTGACACCTTTTATTAAAAAGACAGCTTATTGAAAAGACAATGAATCTAAATCACTAGGATAATGAGTAAGCAACTTATGACCCTGCTCTGTAATCACCAAAGTATCACTATGCCTAAAGCCACCTACGCCCTTTACATAAAGGCCTGGTTCACAACTCACCACCATACCTGGCGTAAAAATATCGGCACTACCCTCAGATATATAAGGTCGTTCGTGCGGTAACAGCCCCATACCATGACCAACACGATGCATCATAAAATCGCCATAACCCGCTTGGGTGAAATATTTTTGAATGGCCAAGTCAACATCGGCGCAGCTTTCACCCGGCTTTATAAGCTCTAATCCGCGCGCTTGCGCCTCACGCATACATTGATATATATCACGAGTGTTTTGATCCACATCACCGACCAAAATGGTTCGTTCACATTCGGTGTTGTAGCCTTGATAACTGACAATGGAATTAACTATGCATGGGCCATCAGTAATAACTTGGTCACGAGTGGAAATATGATGGGGTGAAGCAGAGGTAGCACCAGCTTGCAGCGCCATCACCAACTTGCACAAGCCATCGTCGTAATCGGCACCTCTCGCCATAATTTCGCCAACAGCAACGCCGTTAAGATCTCCAGCCAGCATCGCCTTTAATCGCTCAGAAGCAATTAAACCGGAGCGTCTTAAAATATCGATTTCTTCGTCAGACTTAATTAGCCTCACCTCTTCTGCGAGGGGCAATAATTGTGGGGAAAATTCATTGAGCAAACCAAAGTATCGAGCCTCGATAGAGGGTTCAACAGACACCGACTTAACCTTCGACAAAACAGTTCGCAATGCCGCCAACCAACCGCGACCTGGAAGCGCATCAATTTCCCAATAGGCTTTAACATCCGACACGTTTTCCAAGCCCCGCAGATGCTCACCTTCCATTTTAGGAACAACCAGAACCGCTGGGGAGCTGGCAAACGCTACGAGTAATACAGGGCGTTCCATGGAGTAATAATGAGCGCCGGTTAGATAAGATATATTGAGGTCATCACGGATGATATGGGCATCAACTTTTCTGCGACGCATATGCTGCTGCAACAGTTGATAACGAGAAGAAAACGACTGAGCTGAAAAAATCGAGTATTCTTTTGCGGATATATCTACCACTAGCCTTCATCCTTAAAGCGATCTATGAAGGCAGAATAGTATGGCTTGTATCAAAGCAATACTTTGCCAATGGTTTTAATGAATAGCTTTAAAGTAATTTTTAGGCTGTAACCTAAGAGTTACCATCAGTAAAGCTCTGGTCGCATTAACTCAATAAAGGGCTTCGCCTTTCTCGCAGCCTGAACTTTATCTAACTCAAACTCTACGGTATAAACACCCTCCTTTTCATCCGCTAGAAACACTACCTCACCGAATGGATCTATAACCATTGACCCACCACAAAAGTCCATTTCGCCTTCCTGCCCTGTTCGATTACACATGGCTATAAACAGGCCATTATGAAATGCAGCCACACGCATCTCCCAAAGATAGAGATCCATATCTTCAGCTGCGGTGTTAGCAGTGGGTATGATAACTAGCTCAGCACCCTGCAAGGCACATGACCTTATGCTCTCTGGAATGTGTCTATCAAAGCAGATCACCACACCAATTCTGGCCAATCCCGTGTCATATACAATAAAACCTTCACTCGACGGACAGTAATAGTCTTGCTCATAAAACTGTTTAATCTGCGCAATATGGACCATTTTTGAGATGCCCAAAATATCACCATTATTGCCAATAACAGGAGACGCATCATATAGCTCAGCGCATTCCTGTAAGTAGACATTTGGGAAAGCTACGATTTTATGTTCTCGGCACAGTTTTTTAAGCTCAGTAAAATAATCATGGTCTATATCCATTACATATTCTGAAACGTCTAGCCCTGGATATTGTGGGAAAAACGGTGATAGGTGAATTTCAGGGTAGCAAATGATATCTGCCCCTTCGGTTACTGCAGCTGAAACAGCCTCTAATGAAGATTGGACATTTATTCCAAAATCGTCAGAATAGCTTTGTTGAACTAATGCAATTTTAATAGACACAACTTCTCCAAGGTGGGGCATGAGAACTTACTAAGCACTGCTTCTATCCTAATAAAACGGAAAAACTCTTATG
>JABBBF010000048.1 GCA_018607545.1 SAR92 clade bacterium
CGACTCGGTTCTGAGTCGTCGCTCTTTACCTTCAAGCCATGTGGAGTAGTTGCCCTCGTAGGGAATACCATGACCTCTATCCAGCTCGAGAATCCAGCCGGCGACATTATCCAGGAAATAACGATCGTGGGTTACTGCGACCACAGTGCCGGAAAATTCTTCAAGGAATTTCTCAAGCCAGAAAACCGACTCTGCATCCAGGTGGTTGGTCGGCTCATCGAGTAGCAACATATCCGGACGGGATAGCAGTAATCGACAGAGAGCAACACGGCGGCGCTCACCGCCAGAGAGTGAAGTCACATCTGCATCCCAGGGTGGTAGACGCAGAGCATCTGCGGCTACGTCCAGGGCGTGATCCAGATTGTGGGCATCCCAGGCCTCAATAATCGCCTCTAAGTCACCCTGACGTTTGGCCAGGGCATCGAAGTCGGCATCTGGCTCTGCATAGTCTAGATAAACCTGTTCAAGTCCCTTCAGGGCATCGACCGCTTCGCGAACACCATCTTCCACATTGCCGCGCACATCTTTATTGGGATCCAGCTGGGGTTCCTGAGGCAGATAGCCAACATTGAGGTCCGGCATAGGGCGCGCTTCACCCTGAATATCGGTATCCAGGCCGGCCATAATTTTTAGCAGAGTGGACTTGCCCGAACCGTTGAGGCCGAGAACGCCAATTTTTGCGCCGGGAAAAAAAGACAGGGAAATATCTTTGAGGATTTCGCGTTTTGGGGGAACAATTTTTCCCACCCGATTCATTGTGTATACGTATTGTGCCATGGTTGAAATAGTCGACTGTTTGCAGTTATTTGAGCTGGGCAGTGTAGCGGAATACCGCGCTATAGAGAATTACCAAAAGACAAATAGATGTGCTGAAGTGATAGTACTGAAAAGATGCCGGCCACCAGAGAGTGGCCGGCACAGATTACATCGGGTTAATGCGCAGCCAAGGCTTCATCAAAAACCCAAGCGGACTGGTTGGTTTGATCGGGGCGGAGAGGGCTGACAGGCAGATACACTCGCCATTTTGTGAGCCCATCGGCTGGTGAACGTCGCCGGGCTGGCGCAGTAAAAAGTCGCCCTCGCGATAGACCGCATTCTCATCGGAGAAGCTGCCTTTTAGTACCACGGTGTACTCCAGGCCTTCATGACCATGTTTAGGGGTTTTACCGCCGGCACAGATTTTGTGCAGAGCCACTTCGAAATTATCTTGCCCGGTTTTAAAGCGCGCTACATCTACTGATGAAGAGAGTCTCTTCCAGTTTTTGTTGATCAGCGAGGTGCCGATCAGCTTGTTGACGGTAAATGGCATATCACCATCGAAATTAGTTTTTTTAGGGGCAGTGTTGTCGCCGCTGTCTATTTTTTCCATAACCTGGGCAAGAGCATCCTCTGCTACTTTAACTGGTTCAGCCTGACTCATAAGTTGCGAGCCGACCTGATCGAGCCGCAACAGCTTGGCTCTACAGCTGGAGCAAAAGTGCAGGTGTGCGGAGACGCAGATCGAAGGTGCAGTTTCCAGTGTGCCTGCTGAAAATTCAATCAGCATATTTTGATCGGGATGATGGGTTGTTGTGTTAATCATTCTTGCGCCTCTTTGGAGACAATAATTTGCATTTTTTGGAGTGCCAGTCGCACTCGTGATTTAACTGTTCCCAGAGGGAGTCCCAGTTCGGCAGACGCCTCGGCATGGGATTTACCTTCAAGGTACACTTTGCGTAAAATTTGATCCTGCTCTTTGGGAAGCTGGGCCAGCGAATCCTGAACCCTGTCTTCACTACGCTTTTGCTGAAGCAGTGATATCGGGGTCTCTTCATCCGGTTCGTGCCAGAAGTCTTCGTTTTCCAGAGGCAGATGTTGGGTATTGCTCTTGCGGCGCAGCATGTCGATTCGACAGTTGCGGGCAACAGTATAGATCCAGGTGGTCGCAGAGGCTTTTTCGGCGTTGTATCCAGCAGCTTTGTTCCAGACCTTGATCATCACTTCCTGAACAAGGTCATCACCCAATCCGGGGAACCAGCCCTCGTTGCGACTGGCATGGGCGAAGCCTTTAAGCAGTGGCCCAAAATGTTTAAACAGCTGGGCAAATGCTTGGCGATCGCGATTTTCACCCACAGAGATAAGCAGTTGACTCCACTGGTCTGAGCGTTTCTCTGGGTTGTTCAAAGTAGTCACGCGGTCTTCCGTTGGTCGGGTTTGACTTGTACTGCGTATTTTTGAAGTAATCATAATCTACTGCTTCTGCTCAGAATAGCTTTTTTACGTTAGTGGGTTGTTTACGGATCAATTAATATAGGCTTGGGTAATTACTACTAAAATCCACTAATAGTCCATACAATATAAATTAGCCAGATATCTATAATTTAAAGGTAACTCCCTTGAAAAAAATCGTCTTGCCGTTTGCCATTATCGCCGGTGCTGTTGTGCTCTCCCTGGTCATGTTCTTGCTAAAGCCCGCGCCGGATAAGCTAGAAGCCCCAGAGACTGCGGTTGTTGTTAAGACAGTGGTGCTGGAGAAAACTGCCACCCAGTTGTTTGTGAAATCCCAGGGGACAGTGCTGCCGCGCACTCGCACGGCGCTTATTTCAGAGGTCTCTGGCGCTGTGTTAAAAGTCTCTCCGCAGTTTGTTGTCGGCGGGGTTTTTAAGGCGGGTGATATTTTGTTGCAGCTGGATCCCACGGATTATCAGGTGGCGTTGCAGCGTGCCGAGGCCAGACTTATCAGCATGAATGCCCAGTTGAGTTTTGAGCAGGCGCGCTCTGCCCAGGCCGAAAAAGAGTGGGCAATGACCGGTCGTCCGGCCACAGAAGCACCGCTGTTAGCGCTGCGTAAGCCCTATCTGGCCGAAGCCCAGGCCAATGTTTTGCAAGCGCAAGCCGAAGTAAAACAGGCACAGCAAAAATTGGATAAAACAACGATTCGCGCGCCCTATGCAGGCATGGTGTCTGAAAAGAGTGCCGATATTGGTCAGTTTGTTGCGCTGGGTTCAAGATTGGGCGAAATATTTGCTATCGACTATGCAGAAGTTCGTCTGCCAATGACCAAAAGAGATCTCTCAAAGCTGGATATCGCCGCTATGACCGGTGGTCAATCCAAGCCTACAGTAACCCTGAGAGCCTATGTGGGTGGGGCTGAAGTGAAGTGGAATGCGCTGCTGGTGCGTTCCGAAGGCGTTGTCGATCAGCGCAACCGGGCCCAGTACCTGGTGGCCCAGGTAGACGATCCCTACAATATTCAACAGCGCAGTGAAAATCCGGCACTGCTGATGGGCAGCTTTGTTCGCGCCTCAATCGCCGGTAAAAAGCTCGACAAAATATTTGCTGTTCCCCGCCATGCGCTTCTCGAAGGAGACAATATAGCGGCGGTGGATGGCGACAATAGGCTGCGACTGAAAAAGGTCGAAAAAGTCTTTGGCGATGATCAGTTTTACTACATCAGCAACGGTCTGGAAGAGGGGGTTGAGATTATTGTCAGCGCCGTGGGAATTGCTATTGATGGGATGCGCGTCAAGCCCGTAGGTAACCCATAATGCACAGCACAGGACTTATCAGCTGGTTTACCAAAAATCCCGTG
>JABBBF010000177.1 GCA_018607545.1 SAR92 clade bacterium
ACCAACTGAGCTACGCCAGCATCTCAATAACGGAGCGCGATTCTATTGAAACTCAGGCTTATAAGCAACCTTCATAAAGACTTCTTTGTATCTTTTTTTTATTTAGCGCTCGCCCACCAACTTATAAGTAATAATCCGACCTTTTGTTAAGTGGTATTCAAGAGGAATTTAGTGAGGATTTTAGGTTGATATGGCTCAGCGAAGCCTTTGCTAGCGCTCAACTTCCAGAGGAACCACATCTTCAATAGATGGCTCGTCTGCGGATTCAGTCGTCTTTTCAGGATCAGGATGCAGCGCCTGCAATTCAGCAGCAGATAATTCAGGCAGTAGTAAAAGCGGCTGAGGAGAGTCCAGAGGCAGACTCAGCTCTTTTTGCGCTTGATCGCTCTTCAGCTCAGCCTGCTTTTGCACATGGCTATACATAAAGAAACCCAGGACGTTAATCAGAAACATAATTGCGATTAACGACTTCATTCCCCCACAACCTTCATGCCAATACCTTCTAAAGCCAAACCCTCCAATACCAGATCTGGATATAACTCAGCTTCTACACAGAGCGCGTTCTGAAGCAGCTCCCCATCACCGCCGGTCACAACAAGTCTAGCCTTGTATTTGCTCACCAGTGATTCAATCATCGCAATAAGCAACAGAAGACAGCCTTTATCTAAAGCTTCATCAGTTGATAGCCCTGGACTGTTCATATCAGCACTCTGTTTTGCCCCGACCTTTATACGATCAGTGCCCTGCCATAGCGCTTTATGCATAAGCTGCAAGCCGGGAACTATATAACCGCCCTGATGCACAGCCTCAGCACTAACAATATCAACAGTGACCGCAGTACCTGCATCTACAACAATAACCGCGTCGCTATTTTTTGCATAGGCGGCGACCACTGCCAGCCAGCGATCGATGCCCAGTTGCGCATAATCTCTGTAACCACAGACAACGGAAGCGGCACTTTCAGTTACCTCGGCAAGCTCTAGCTGCACATCAAACTGGTCACTGAACTGGCTCTGGAGATTATTGACAATATCCTCGCCCGCAACACAGGACAGCCTTATTCGATCAAGCCTTTGGACAGCACCAACTTCAAGTGGCACGCCCTGACGAATTAATTCGGTTAACTGATCTCCATGGGCAACCACTCGACTGCCATCGAGAACCCGCCATTTAATTCGCGTGTTACCGGCATCAATATCTAAAATCACTCGGACAGCCTCAAACTTAATTCACCACCAATAAAGGTTTCAATTTTTCCATTATCCAACTCTAACCGCAATGCACCATTGGGATCGACTCCTCTGACTATACCGGCAATAGATTGCTTTGGTGTGGTAATTGTAGCCTGCTTGCCATAGAAGGCATCAGCCGCCTGCCACTCGTCACGATAGGAGGAAAACCCATGCGATTGAAAATCACTGAGTAGAACAATGATTTCAGAAATAAGCGCGGATGTCAGATAATTTTTGGAGAACCGGCTTGCCCCTTCAATCCCGCCCTGCTGCGCCTGGATTTGGGTTTTAACATCTGTCCAATCCTGATCTATCGCCGCCGCCTGATCACCAGGCATCGCAACATTGATTCCCACGCCGATAATTACACTGCAGTGCCCTGCGGGATCGCCTATCATTTCCAGTAAAATTCCACCAAGTTTTTGACCTTCAATATAAATATCGTTGGGCCACTTTAACTGCACAGCCTCTACCCCATGAGTATTAAGCGCGCGTTTGACGGCGACACCCACAGCAAGGCTAAGCCCTTCCAAAGCCTGTGCGCCCTGATCAAAATCCCAGATAATGGAAAGGTAGATATTCGCGGCAAATGGGCTAACCCATGTCTTGCCGCGGCGACCACGGCCAGCATACTGTTGTTCCGCGAGAACCACCGTGCCGGATGAGGGTCCCGCCTCGGCCTTTTCTCGCGCATATTTATTGGTTGAATCGATGCTTTTAAATATTTCTAGATTTGATATCTGCGCTGTCGCCAAGGTATCTATCTGACTGAGGATTAAGTGCGTATCGAGCAACTCAAACCCGCCGGCAACACGATAGCCTGTGCCCTTAATTGACTCTATAGACAGTCCGAGGCTTTCAAGCTTTTGCAGCTGCTTCCATACCGCAGTACGGCTGCAGCCAAGTGCCTCGCCAAGGCTTTCCCCAGAATGAAATTGACCATCTTTGAGTATATCTAAAATTTTATTCTGATTAACTGACATCTATTTACCCAAGGTTAGCCACTGCATTGAGCCAGATAAACCGAACTCCGAGAATTAGGATTATGCCAGCAAATAATTGTTTCAGGCGACGCTCATTAAGGCGGTGGGCCATTAAGGCACCAAAATGTGCAAAGGGTATGCTGGTTAAAACTATTCCTAGCCATGCAGGGATAAATATATAGCCCAGACTGCCTGTGGGTAAGGAGTCAATATTGAGACCGGAAATAAGATAGGTTGCGCTACCAGCCAGGGCTATAGGTAGTCCACAGGCTGCAGATGTTGCGACAGCCTGGCGAATTTTTGTCCCAAAGGCGGTTAATAGCGGCGCTGTTAATGTTCCGCCACCAATGCCAAAAAGGGTTGATAGGGTGCCTATAAAAACGCCAGCACAGCTGAGGTAGGGTTTCCTCGGCATCGAACCAGCGCTTTCGCCAGGAGTAGCAAGCAGTTGCGCAGAAACAACTAACATCAAAAAGCCAAACAATAACTGGAGTATCGGGCCAGACAATAAAGCGGCTAACATTCCGCCGGCTATAGATCCCAGCAAAATTCCTGGGGTAAGCCAGCGGAATAGATCCCAGCGTACCGAACCCTTTTGATGATGGCTCAGCGTAGAGGAAATAGATGTGATGACTATTGTTGCTAGAGAAGTACCTATAGCAAGGTGAGTTATGACTTCCGCTGGGAGGCCATTGGCTGTGAACAGAAATATCAGGGCAGGGACGATTATTATTCCGCCGCCGAGGCCGAATAATCCACTGAGAAAGCCTGCTAGGGCGCCTGCTGTTAGATAAAGGATGTAGTCCACTGGATATGCCTGAAAAATTGTAATGGCATTATGCCCGATGAAGTAGGTTTCTGAGGGGAAATTGTTTGATTAAAATTTTGGGGGTGATAAAAAACCCCTGTGGCGTTGCTGCAGGGGTTGGGATTTGGTAGTTTTTCTGAAGTTCTATATCTTTGGTTCTATCTACTAGTAAGCTAAGTCAGAGTGGATGACCTACAGTGAATTGCGAACGATGTTCGCACCCGCTTCGCGGCGCCTGCGGCGTTCAGCCCTCGTACCTGCGGTACACAGTGTTGACTCACACCACGCTGTGGTGCTCGGCCCTGCGGGCCAGCCTAAAGTCTGCCCAAATCGCATACTCGATTTGTCACATGGACCCGAGGGTAGTGACTGAAGATCAGCGCATCCCAAACGACCAACGGAAGTTAACAGCCTTTAGGGTGGGCCGAAGGCCGAGCAAATTTATTTGCGAGTAAAAAATAAAAAACCCCTGCAGCTATGCTACAGGGGTTTTTATTTTTAGAAGCCTGGCGATGACCTACTCTCACATGGGGAAACCCC
>JABBBF010000133.1 GCA_018607545.1 SAR92 clade bacterium
TGGCCGAGCGTTTAAACTCATCGTTAAAGGTGGTCAGCAAGCCAACCACCTCAACGCTGGGATCCCGTTGCAGCTGATAGAGAGTCCAGGCCGAGTCTTTACCGCTGCTCCATGAGAGCAGTACTCGCTTTATTTCTCTATCAACTGGTTGGGACATGCAAATACCTATAGGCTGTAGCGCAGACCGAAGCTGGCACCAAAACCCAGGGTCTGGTAGCCAAATACTTCCTGGTAATCTTCATCGAGCAGGTTATCCAGTCGCAGATAGATATCCAGATTGTCCGTTGCATTAAAGTTGGCATTTACATTAACCAATGTAAACGCATCAAGGGTAACGCTGCCAATATCAGTTTGCGTACCGTTATGCTGGGCATTTGCATTAATCGTAAGATTATCTTGCGCTCTCCACAGCAAATTCAAGCTACCTAGGTGACGAGCACGGCGGGTTTCATCAACACCATTCTGGGTAGAATCCGTGTAGGTGTATGATGCATCCAGGACAACAGCTTCATTTGCAAGCCACGATGACGTCAGCTCTAAACCCTTCTGCCTACTAATTCCACTGATATTGTAGGGTTGATAAATATCATTACTCCAATTACCGTCTGCACAATTTTTAATGCATTTTGAACTAATTTCATTGTCTAATTTTGCATTAAAGTAAGTTGCTTTTATTTCAAGTCGGTCATCTAAAAGTGCTTTATCAATACCAAGTTCCCAGCTCTGCGACTGCTCAGTGGCTAAATCTGGATTGCTTTCGAATCCACTAAAAATTCCGTAGAGCTCAGAAAAAGTTGGGTTTTTAATAGCGGTCCCCGAAGCAGCACGTAATCGAGTGCTATCATCCAGACGATATACGCCCTCCAATTTCCATGTATCGGCATCTTCGAAGGTATCATTGTTATCCTGCCTAGCACCAACCGCTAGAGTAAGCTTATCAACTGGATCTACTCTGTATTCCAAGGCAATACTATCGGTATCCCGATAGACAACTTTATTGGCATCACTACCCGTTGCCCAACCACCAGACTGCTTATACTCCTCAGTTTCTCGCTCCAACAATAGGGAAATCTGCTGATCTAAAGCTTCCCATAGACGGGATCCAATATATTGGTAATCCTGTCTATTTGATTCCGTAGCGCCGTTTGCAACAACGACACCATCAGAGGTGTACTTAAAGTTATTATTTTCAAACTGAGATTCTGACAGGCTAACTTTATGGTTCCATTTGCCATCAGCCGAGGCGAACTGAGCATTTACTCGAGAAGAAAACCGATCAAAGTCACTGTGTAAAAGATCGTTAAACTCATTGTGAAAATCTGTGCCAATCTTGGCCGCATATTCATCATCATATTCACTGAAACCATCACTTTGGCTTAAGGATAATGTCAATCTCAGCTCATCACTGGCATCCACACCGGCTTTAAAATTTATACTGGTGTTCTTGTATCCGTCATTATCATTTGTACCTGTATTGAGGATAATATTATCGCCTTCAGATTCAAGTTCAGTAACACCTAGACTGACATCATATTTTTCAGCCTTATGGCCAACACTTAAACCGAGCTTATTAGTAGAAAAACTTCCAGCCTCAGCAAATACTTTCGCACTAAACGGCTGATCAGCACGACGGGTAATAATATTAACCACGCCGGCCATAGCATCGCTGCCGCGCATAGCACTCTGAGGCCCACGGATCACTTCAATACGCTCAATATCAGAAGTAATTAAAGTGCCCCAGTTAAGCTCATCGCTCTGTGAGGGATCATTGGCTTCAACACCATCGATAAGCACCAGTAGATGGTTGGCTTCGGCACCGCGAACACGAATCTGGGTCTGAGATCCCTGAACGCCGCTGCGGCTAACCGCAAGGCCAGGAACATCACGCAGCAGATCGCTAACGCTAATTGCAGCACGGTTCTTTAGCTGTTCGCTATCAATAACAGTAATGGCATTGGCGGAACGGGTCGCGGCAATAGGAACGAGAGAAGCGCTAACCAGCACCTCTTCAATATTTTCGTCTGCCTGTGCGGCAAGCGGTAAAGTTAGTAGCAGCGATCCAGCAAGCACTTTAGTGGCTGTCGCTATTGTAGGTATTTTTTTCATTTTGGATTCTCTTACACTCACACCCGAGTGACTAAAAATTAAGTAAACGGGGGCGTGCAAGCGAACAGACAGAGACTGTCGATCAGCACAAGACCGCACCCCGCGGTTTGTCTGCGTAGCTATAGGCCGGTCTCCGGACTTATAAGTGAGTAATTAATTAACTACTCTGTTTAGCTACCTTCCCATGCAAAAAATACACAGTGGTCATACAGCCAAACATTCTTATCTACCGTTGCGGGGGCAGTATCGGAATTACATTTTTTGCCAATCTCTGGCAATGCGCACCGATTTCCCGTTTCACTCTTCATTTAATCAATTAACCGATTAAATTCGAGAACCTATTGCTGAAGCAAGAGACCGCAATCTAATCCCTATAAGATTTGAAGTCAAACCGAATCCATTGAAAACACTATTTATAACAGTGCCTGTGGCATGTTAATCTCTAACCTCAACAATAAGAGTTATCCAAATATGCTTGCTGTACTGATTAAACGAGTTTTGGCCCCAGGAATGGAGACCACTTACGAGGAATTTTCCAGAAAAATTGTTCAAGCGGCTGTTCCAGCCCAAGGGTTTATTTCCAGCAAAGTCTTCAAAGATATTAACGATCCCTGTGTACGCTTTGCCCTGATTCAAATGGAGACACTTGCCGACTGGCAAGCCTGGCAGCAATCCCCTGAACGCGCGAAAGCTCTCGGACCCATTCAGCCGCTGATGCTCGAGCCGGAAACTATTTCGATTTTGACGACCGCCTAAATAGGCAAAGTACTAAAGCGCATCTAGGGCCTCAGTCACCCGGCGCACCGGCACAACGGTCATACCCTTAATTGGCTGTTTTGGCACATTGCCCGCCGGCACAATAGCGCGGGTAAAGCCGTGCTTGGCGGCCTCGCGCAGACGCTCCTGGCCATTGGCCACCGGGCGGATCTCACCGGCCAGACCAACCTCGCCAAACACCACCAAATTCTCAGCCAGCGCCTGATCGCGAAAGCTGGAGATAACCGCCAGTATCAACGCCAGATCAGCACTGGTTTCCAATACCTTGACGCCGCCCACCACATTGACAAAAACATCCTGATCGCCGACTGCAATGCCACCGTGGCGATGCAACACCGCCAGCAACATGGACAGGCGGTTGTGATCCAGGCCCACGGTGACACGCCGCGGATTACCCAGATGGCTATCATCGACCAGCGCCTGAAGCTCTACTAACAGCGGACGGGTGCCCTCCCAGACAACCATCACCACACTGCCGGAAGAGACATCTTCACCGCGCTGCAAGAAAATTGCCGAGGGGTTGGGCACTTCCCGCAGCCCTTTGTCGGTCATGGCAAAAACACCCAGCTCATTGACCGCACCAAAGCGATTTTTATTGCTGCGCAATGTGCGGAAGTGGCTGTCACTGGAACCCTCGAGCATCAGCGAGCAGTCAATCATATGCTCCAATACCTTGGGG
>JABBBF010000123.1 GCA_018607545.1 SAR92 clade bacterium
CAATGTTAAGTACTTTTAATGCGATCAATTCATATAATCCGGCCTCACCGGGTTTGAGCATTCCGGTGTAGGTGAAGGAGGCCAGCGTTAATATCACTGCCACCGCATAGGCCGTTTTATTCCCGTAGGTGGCAGCGACCTTGTACCAAAGCGGTGTTGAGATAAGACCGATGACCAGTGCGATAAGATACATACTGGCGAACTGTTCACCCAGGCCCAAATAGCCATCCACATAAATAAAGATAAGGCTATACCACATACCCAGACCCAGACCATAGGGCAACATCGCACCGGCGAGGACTAAAAAGGGGCGATTACGCTGAAATACTCGCAGCAATAACACCAGCTCCTGCTTTCTATTCTTGGTGTTTTTATTCTGCTTACCCCTAATATTTTTAACGTCTTGTGTCACTTCAGGTCTGGTATCAGCGGGTGGTGCCATTTTGAAATAGAGGATAAACGTTAACAGGATTAATACCGGCCCAATTATCCCACACAAGCGCAGGGTCTCTGGAGTAATGGCACTGCTGTCAAAGAAGGGCAAAAAGGGAATGATATAAAACAAAGCCAAACCCACATACCCGGCAGCGGCTCGAACGCTATACAGCGAGGCTTTTTCTGTTGAGTGTTTGGCCAACTCGCTACCCAAGGTGAGATGAGGGATTTCAAAGAGCGTATAACCCAGATAAAAGATGATCAACCAAGCAGCAAAATAGACCACCGTCACCTGCGCGGGCGGCGAGTAAAGAAAGTAGCTGGCAAGGGCCAATAAAATACCCCCAGCAACTAGAAAAGGTTGCCGAGAGCCTGATCGAGCCTGGTAGCGATCTGACCAATAACCAATGAGTGGATCGGTAATCACATCAAATAGCCGGGTCACTAACATAACCGCTGCAATGGCACTGAGGCTCAACCCATAATACTTGGCATATATTCCCTGCAGTAAACTAATCGGGATGATCAAAAACATAGTGGCAATACAGGGAACTGCATAGCCGATACAGCGAGTTAGCCCAAGGGGCGAGTCTTCGTCTTTAGATAGGTTTTTTTTCATAGCCATTTTTTTCACAACCACCTTTTTCATAACCACTACTCTGCCAAAACGCCCGCACTGGCCCTCCCTTTTCTTCAGCTAACATCATTTATTTTTTCCTTATCCAAAATTATATTTAATACAATCAGCGCGTTTCCCAACTGCACTTTAAGCAGGTCGTTTACATCGCTCACCTCATACGATGAAAAATCAATCTGTTAGTCAATTTCGGCCACCGCTTTATCAAACAAAGGTTCTAGGCGTTTTATAGGCTCTCGATAAAAGTGATTAATCTGCTTAACAGACAGGTAAAACCACCACTACCCTATAGGCAGTGGTGGTGACCTAATATCAAAAAAGTGAAAAGCAGGGCTGTAAAAAAACCTAAAAATCTCTACCGACACTAACACCCATCGTACGGGGTTGCGGCCGAGATCCAAGACCTACGCCAGCGAAAGCGTCGATAGAGCCATTTTCATCAAGTAGATTTTGCGCGAATAATTCAAACCGCCAGTCATCTTTTGTTGCACCAATCCGGGCATTGAGCATGTTAATGATGTCTGACCTACTGGCAATTTGCGGACCAATATTCCTAAGTCGATTATAGGAATGGCCTGTTTGGCTATAATCTAAGCGGGCAAAACCAGGGGTGCTGTTGCTCCAATTAAACGCATAGTCTGCGGATAGGGAAAAACTATAGTCTGGAATTAGGCTTAGCTCATCTCCCACTTCGATGGCTACAGTGCCAGGTAGCCCATTTGCCTTTGTTAATTCAGCGTTGACATAGGTACCATTAAAGCCCAGTGTCAGTTGCTCGGTGGGACGCCACAGTATCGCCCACTCGACCCCGATGACCTCAGCCTCGCCGCTATTATTGGTGAAAGAATTAGGTAGTGCCGGCGGAGGTTGAATGCCAGTGTTTTGATAGTCGCTGTATTCGGCATAAAAAAGAGCCAGATCTGTGGTGAGCATGCCATCCCATAATTGCATTTTGCTGCCTATTTCATAAGACCATATGGTTTCAGGTTCATAAGATGGCAGGCTCTGTGTGTTGAACCCACCGCTGCGAAAGCCCTTACCAATATTGGTATACAGGTTGACTGTGTCTGTTAATTCGTAGCTCCCATAGAATCGTGGGCTGACGGCATCGAATGTGTCAACGTCCGTTATGCCACTGGTATGATCGATACCTTTACGGTCATCCTCAAAATAACGTAACCCAACCCCAACGTTTAGCCGATCAGTCAGGTCATAGTTTATATCGCCGAACACCGCCCAGGAGTCTCAAAATTGATCATTGAGAAAAGGGGATGCAGGAAAGGGTGGCATGCCACTCCCAAAATCAAACTGACTATTTGAATTTCCTAGAATTTCGGTTTCACGATAATAGCCACCCACAAGCCAGTTGAGAGGCCCTGGGTTATCGCTTGCCAAGCGAAGCTCTTGACTAAAAATAGCGACATCCTTTGCAACACGCGTAAGAATACTGATAGGAGGAGCTGGTGCTGGGAAAAGAGCCAGAAAACGCCCAGCATTTTCTGTCCTCTTGGTTGCCTCTATATAACTGGTACTGCTCAGCAAGTTCAACCCGTTAAAGTCTTGGCTTAAGGTGAGATTGTAAAGTTCATAATCGTCTTCGAAGGAAGGCGTGGTTAACGGCGCAACACCACTTTGGGTATAGTCGCCATTCTCATCCAGGGCCGCCGTTGGTGCACCGGCATTATTACGATGAATAACCGCCATGACTTTTGCTTCAAAGGTATCTGTCGGCCGCCACAGGGCTTTGACCCGCAAAGAGGCCAGCTCCGGATCATTGATATTGTCGCGTGATAACGCGGGTTGATCCATCCAACCACCCGCGTTGGAATAGACTCCCGATATCCGCAGAGCCAACTCATCGTCAATTAAAGGAACGTTAACAACACCCTTAGCTTCGTAGCCTGGATCGCCACCCTTAACAAAGTTCGTTGAGATATCGGCCTTACCGTTGAAACCATCCAGTTCCGGATCTTTGGTGATAAAGCGAATAGTTCCCCCCACCGCACCTGCACCGTAAAGTGTTCCTTGAGGCCCTTTCAGCACCTCGACGCGTTCGAGATCATAAATTGGAACCGCTAAAGCTTCATCTGAATCTGTGGTCATCGCCACTTCATCCATATACGTGCCAACGAGTGCTTCATTGCCGCTAATGTTTCCCATGCCCCGTAGATGTATCCGACGTGTAAAACCATTGTCCTGCACATCCAGACCCGGCACTGACGTGGCCAGGTCGAGTATGCTGTCGATGCCGCGGCTTGAAAGCTCATCTCCGCTCATCGCGGTAATACCCATAGGTACATCTTGGATATTTTGCTCGCGTTTTTGAGCGGTGACGATAATCTCATCCAACTGCCTTTGATCTGCCGCAGCATCATTCCCACCCTGCGCCATAACACCAGAGCTACCAGCCCCAGCCCCAAACACTGCAATAAATGTTGCTAATAATTGTTTTCTATTACCCTTCATAGCTTCTCTCCCTT
>JABBBF010000034.1 GCA_018607545.1 SAR92 clade bacterium
GCATAGGCTTGAGCCACCATATCCGGAGCTTCAAAGAGCCCTTCATTGAGATCCCAGCCAGCGAACAGGCGCGGTCGAATGCGTGGACCGGAGGTGCCAAATACTTCTTTGCGCAACATGGCGTCAAAGATACCGTCGCGTGTGTTCTCTTTTGCCCAAACACCGGCTAAGCCACCGGGATTGCCATCAATACCGCTGGTTAGTAGTCCTGGCTTGAGTCGCTCAGCAGGATTCGATTCGCCGGTGACAGCGCCAGTCCAGGCGTTTTCAACAACCGCTCCAGGAGTACTTGAATGGGTGTCAGTGGCGGCAATGGTGCCGAGCTTAACGGTGTTTAAACCGATCGACTGTTCTTCAAGCAGACCGACTAATAGGCCAGAGCGCTGAAAGTCAGTAGGGTGGACACAGCCGGCACCGAGCATGCCATTGCTGCCGGTCTGACCCGGTTCGCACTCTGCAGTGATCTCTGAGGCTTGACCCATAGTTAGGTTGCCCTCTTCTAAACTGCGGGTGACATAGGTCTTACTTTGACCCATACGTCTTACCGCTTCGACTTCACAGAGTTCGTCCGGCGCACCAAAGACACTGCTCAAACCATTGATACATTCGGAGCTGCCTTTGTGCTGGAAGATCTCCATAATTGGCTCGCGCTTGAGTCGCGCAGTGGCATAGGCACGCTTAGCAGCAGTGGTATCTTCAAGCTGCATGTAGGGTGCCATTCGGCCGTTAGCCAGGTTCGAGTTGTGGGGGATAGTCAGGTAGTCGCAACCCTCTGCAATGTCACAGACCGCATCCAGTGCAGACCAGAGCTTGCTGTCGATGGGTGCATCTATGTAGCTAACTGGTTTGGCCGGCACATTGTCATCGCGAAAGATGACATTGCGGTGGTAGTTGGATGTGCCGGGTGTGCCTGTGTACTCATAGGCGACAAAGCTAGTGAACTCACAGGGAGCATTGGCTCTATTGGCCGCCAGCTGAATATCCTGCCAGGGTGACTCGGCGTAGTCGCTGCACTGGCTGCCATCGGCGCCACAGATTTCAGCAATACGCACTGGAGTTTCGGTGGTAATCACCGAGCCCAGCATCATCATGCCCTGACGCTCATTAACACGATAATTGTTACAAAAAGTGGTGCTATAAGCCGGTGAGCCTTCGGTGCGGCACAGGGCTCGTTCACCGAGAAATTCGCCGTGATCGGTGACCGCAAGAAAATCCAATGGTCGATCGATTTTGACTGAGCCAAGGGGTACGCCCTGCTTATCCACGGGGAAAAAGGGGATTGCTTCACCGCGGGCATAGCGATGGGCATCTGTAGGTGTGGTGCCTAGGCTGTTGGCGGCGGCATCAAAAGAGTAGCTGGTGTGCACGTGTAGGTCGCCAAATAAGGCAGTGCCATCGGCATTAAAATTATCACAGGTGTCGGACTGAACTGCGGTAGTAGCTGGTGCTGCTTGCTCAACGCTGAGTGCAGATGAATCATCTGGTCCACTGCAGCCTGTCAGCAACAGTATTGCCAGTGTTAAAGAGAGTTTGGTACGCATAGTATTTTTCCGTTAGTGGCCGGGCATCGTTTTTACTGCAATGCCCAGCATAGATTTTCTTTTTATAAGACCCACTGGTTTAGCAGAGCGGCTTAGGCGAGTTCCATAGCCATTGTGATAAGGGCAATGACAGAGCCGACCCAGCTAAGGCTGCGGAACATGGCAAAGCCAAAGCTATAGCAAGCCAGATGAATAACACGCAATGCCAACCAAGCAGTCGCGGCTTGAGTGTTATCCACATCCATAATCATTGAAAGCAGCGCCAGCGTAAGAAAAATGGGCAGCGTCTCTTGAAGGTTCGCTGCGGCGCGTTTGATGCGTTGAAAGGTTACCGAAGTTTCAACTTCCTCATCGCGGTTGGAGAGCAGGTAGGCGCTATTTTTTAAATTGACGGCCATGGGTAGCAGCCAGATTTGAAAGAGTGTCAGTGCTAGTACGTAGAGAATAATGTCGCTCATGGTATTACCTTTTTTTATTATGATTTATGTTAAAAGTATTAGGATTAAAAGTGTCAGGATAAAAAGTGCCCAGTTAGTCTGGGTCGATAATAGAGTTATTTACCCCGTAGAGTAATTTCGAATGGGAGTAGTTCGATCCATCAGTCAACCCTATGCCGTTGGGCAGCGAGCCCACCAGATTGGATTCCTCTAGGTTGCCTTGGGAAATAACCATTTTCCGTTCATCGGAGGCATTTATAATCGGGCTGTAGAGGCTGTTGCGGACCACAACCATATTGTTGTCAAAATCGAGCGTAATATATTGACCATCAAAGCCCACAGTTGAGAGTAGTGTATTGGGCTCGGGGTAAACCGAGCCACCCTCTAGGGTTTCAGGGATTATGCTCCAAAACTGCAGCCCATAACTGAATAGTCCGCCGCCCCATATTTCGGACACTCTCGAATCTACAGTAATGTTTTTGATGCTATCGACGTAAGAGCTGGGGATCACTTGCTCACCATCCCATAAGCCGTTATTCAGTAGTAACTGCCCGAACCGTGCAAAATCACGAGGCGTGGCGTCCAGACAGCAATAGGCTAAATAGTTGCCATCCACCTGACTGGTGCCGTCGTTGTCACGCCACCATTGGGCTTGCATGCCGATTTTAGAAAACAGATGCAGGTCAGCATAGGTCTGTAGATCCTGACCGGTTGCTCGGTAGAGAATCTCGCCGAGCACCATAGTGTCGCAATTGGAGTAGAGCCAGTAGCCAGCCTGCCATAATGGCCCGTTTGTATACCAAGGCTGATAAACATTGGTCGCTGCCAGCTGGCGATCGATACAGGCCGACATCTGGTCACTGGAATAGACTAAATTACCACCGGCGGTGCCGCCATCGGGGCAGACCTCCAAGCTTTGCATGGAAAAGTCATAACAGATAATAGGCAAGCCGGAACGCATATCCAGCAGATTGCGAATTGTGATTGCGGCTCTCTCGTCTTCTTGCCATTCATCTATATGGTTTGAGGCCGGTTCTGAGAGAGATTCGATATAGCCCTGCTCAATGGCGATGGCAATCATTACGCTAGTAAAGGATTTTGCTGTTGACCAGGATGTCGCAAGACTGTCTTTATCACGCAGGCCATAGCGCTCCTGGCCGTCGATATCCCGGGTAGCCTCGAAATTGGTCACTTCTGATGGCAGAATGCCTCGATAACGCTCATAGATAAGTTTGTTATCTTTAATGACAAGAGCCGCTTGGGTGTAGCTGCCATCAACAAAGGCTTGATCAAAGGTCTGCTCTAAAATACTTGAGTCCATGCCGACGGATTCAGGGGTTGCTTCGAGCCAAACTACTGGTTCAGTGACGGCTTCAATAGTCGATTGCTGTGCATCCTCATTAGCAGGTGCCGAGGACTTAGAGCCGCCGCCGCAAGAGGCGAGCATAGTGACAATGAGCGTTAATAATATGGTTGTGGAGAGGGTCTTAAACATTTTTCTATTGCCCCTTTTTTTATTTTTATTTTTTGAGCGGCTTTACCCTTTGATAATAACGCT
>JABBBF010000163.1 GCA_018607545.1 SAR92 clade bacterium
GTGTTCAATGGACTCACCCTGCTCCATACCCATAGAGCGCATCATATTTTTCATCCGATCAGAGGCAAATAAGCGCATGAGTGGATCTTCCAAGGACAGGTAAAAACGCGACACACCGGGGTCACCCTGGCGACCGGAGCGACCGCGCAGCTGGTTGTCGATGCGACGTGATTCATGACGTTCGGTGGCAATAATATGCAGTCCACCAGCCTCGAGGACGGTCTTTTGGCGCTCTTGCCAGTCCGCTTTTAAGGCATCCAGCTGTGTTTCACTGGGGTTATCCAGCGCTTTAATCTCTGCTTCGAGGTTGCCGCCGAGAACAATATCGGTACCACGACCGGCCATATTGGTGGCGATGGTCACTGCAGCTGGTCGACCGGCTTCAACAATAATATTGGCCTCTCGCTCGTGCTGCTTGGCGTTTAGAACATTGTGTTTTATGCCTGCATTGTTGAGCATATTGGAGAGCAGTTCAGAGGTTTCCACCGAGGCTGTGCCGACCAGTACTGGCGCGCCTGAACTGGTGACTTCACCTATATCTTCAATCACTGCATTAAATTTTTCTTCCTGGGTCAGGAATACTAGATCGTTGAGATCTTTGCGCATCACTTCGACATTGGTCGGGATCACCATCACCTGCAGGCCGTAGATCTGCTGAAATTCAAAGGCTTCAGTGTCGGCGGTTCCGGTCATACCGGCGAGTTTTCCGTAGAGGCGGAAGTAGTTCTGGAAGGTGGTTGAAGCCAGTGTCTGGCTCTCTTGCTGTATCTCTAGTCCCTCTTTGGCTTCAATCGCCTGATGCAGGCCCTCTGAGAGACGGCGACCGGCCATGGTACGTCCGGTGTGCTCATCGATCAGCACTGCCTGACCATCCTGCACTATATATTCGACATCTTTATGGAACAGGTGATGGGCGCGCAATGCAGAGTGCACATGATGGAGAAGACCAAGGTTAGTTGCCTGGTAGAGACTCTCTTCTGGCTGAAGTAGGCCCTCACTAATCAATATATCTTCAATCTTTTGGAAGCCCTCTTCGGTAAGCTCTACCTGACGGCTTTTCTCGTCAACAGTAAAGTCGCCGGCCTTTTCCTCGGCAGATCCTTCCTCGCTGACGGATTCTTTATGGCTGATAGGCTCTTTATGGCTGACAGGCTCTTCCTCACTGCCCGCGTCAAGCTTTTGAATCAGTTTATTTACACTGCGATAGAGAGAGGAGCTGTCCTGTGCGGCGCCAGAGATAACCAGTGGCGTGCGCGCTTCATCGATAAGAATCGAGTCGACTTCATCGATAATCGCAAAACTCAGGCCACGCTGTGACTTGTCGCTAAGGCGCAGGGCCATATTGTCGCGCAGATAGTCAAAGCCAAATTCATTGTTGGTGCCATAGGTAATATCCGCGGCATAGGCCTCGCGGCGGGTACAGGGTTGCGGCTCGTCAGAATCGTCAATCAAAAAGGAGTTGGCTGTATTCGGCCCCTGATAGGACTGAATAATACCCACGGTGAGTCCCAATGCTCTGTACAGCGGACCCATCCATTGCGCATCTCGGCGGGCCAGGTAATCATTGACAGTAATCACATGCACGCCCTCTGCAGGCAGTGCATTGAGATAGGCGGCCAGGGTTGCCACCAGGGTTTTACCCTCACCGGTGCGCATCTCGGCGATGCGGCCCTGGTGGAGAGTAAGACCACCGATCATCTGTACATCAAAATGACGCATCCCCATAACTCGACGAGCTGTCTCTCGAACAACCGCAAAGGCTTCGGGTAGAAGTTCATCAAGGGTTTTTCCCTCGGCTAGCTGCTGGCGCAAGCGGCCAGTTTCCGCCTTTAGGTCAGCATCGCTCAACTCACCAAGACTAGATTCAAGTGCATTGATTTTATTGACAGTTTTTTGAAGTTTACGCACTTCACGATCATTTTTTGTGCCGAAAACTTTTTTTACCAGATTGGTAAACATGACATTTTTCCATAAATAACAAAAATTAAGGGTTTCTGCTGTTTTGTTGCCATAGTTTATAGCACTAATCTTACAAAACAGCTGCGCTAAAACTTACCTAGGGGTAAAGCGCATAGAGTGCAGAGTACAGCCTGCAGATATTCAGCGGTGGGTTTTGTGAATATAGGTTGCGGGGTCGACGGTGCGACCATTTTTGAAGACTTCAAAGTGAACATGGGGGCCGGTGGAGCGGCCTGAACTTCCCATACGGGCAATCTGCTGGCCCTTTTTTACCACTGTGCCGAGCTCAACAAGGTTTTCCTCGTTGTGGGCATAGCGGGTGACATAGCCATCGCTATGATTTAATTCAACAAGATTCCCATAGCCACTGCGCACGCCGGACCAGGTGACGATACCAGAGGCAACGGAAACTACGGCTGAGCCGTCTTTTCCGGCAAAATCAACGCCTCCGTGCCAGCGCTGATCACCATGAAACGGGTCTGTGCGCATGCCGTATTTAGAGGACATCCAGCCTTTTAGAATAGGTCTGCCGGCAACTGTCTGCTCTTTTTTGAGGCGGTTGTCTGACATCATTGAAGTGAGGATCTGCAACTGTGATTCGCGGCTTTCCAGCTGGCGATCAAGTTTCGAAAATACTGCTGTCAGCTCATCTTTCACCGACAACTGATCCACCTGCGACAATAGCACTGGCTCTTCCGGACCACCAAGGCCTGGGGTAGATGAGAAATCGAATTCGCCGTCTTCAAGGCTGGCAATCTGCGTCAGGTGCTCGCCGAGGGCATCGAGACGAACCAGGCGGGCGCGCATTTCCGCCAGCTTAAGGGTCATGGCGGTAAGGGTGTTGTTGGCCTCGGCGCGACCGGCGTCGACATCGGCCTGCTGAACAACGATTTCGCGCTGCATTTCATTGATGCTGTTTTCGAATAACAGCTCCCAGCGGCCATCGGCAATCTTTACTCCCATCATGGTGCCGGCTGCCACGGGGATACCCAGCAACAACACAGACAGCAGCCCTTTTGCCCAGCTATTGAGCGTCAGGGTGCGGGCTTTGTCGGCCCGATTGCTGATAAGAATAATTTTCACGTCAGGAGTTAACTCGCAGCCATGTAGTTGATGGGCACATCCTGGGGGTTATCTTCAAAGGTAACCATTTCCCAGGCATCGGTGTCGGCCATCAGGGCGCGTACCGAGGCATTGTTCAGCCCGTGACCGGATTTGTGGGCGTTGAATTCACCGATCAGGCTATTGCCCAACAGGTAGAGATCGCCGATAGCATCGAGGATCTTGTGTTTGACGAATTCATCTTCGTAACGCAGGCCATCTTCATTCAAAATCTGGAATTCATCGACGACAATGGCGTTCTCAAAGCTACCACCGCGGGCCAAGCCCACTGAGCGCAGATATTCAAACTCGTGCATAAAACCAAAGGTTCTGGCACGGCTGACTTCTTTGACAAACGAGGTGGTGGAGAAATCAATGCTCGCCTTGACGGCATGGTGCTTAAACACCGGGTGATCAAAGTCGATCACAAAGTTGACCTTAAAGCCATCAAAGGGCTTAAA
>JABBBF010000028.1:0-2049 GCA_018607545.1 SAR92 clade bacterium
AGCCTGAAGCGTCAAAAGTATTCCTTAACTTAAAATTCTCCTCAAACCAATTTTCTGCTCGCTGTAATCGCCCAGCGTCAGGCTCTAAGTCGAGCAGCTTTCCACCAAAATTATTTTCCTCAATATTCGATAGCGATGTATGAGAATCCGTACTCCCGATCACCCCAACTTTGAATGGATTGACACCAATCCTTTCCTGTTGCTGTAACCCCAGCTTTAGCGCAGATCGAAGATAATCATATCTACGGCCTTTTGACGCTTCACCCTTGTCGCCAAACCACGTCCAAGTTCCGAAGTCGGAAAATTCATCTTCTGGGGATAAACTGGGATGAGTTTCGCTGTCGCCCTTGGTTTGTGTCACTTCAACCAGAGGTTCATAGCGGCTTCTGGTCACCGCATAGTTTTGACTAAAAGGCCGCCCATAGGAATCGTTTGTCTTGAATAATCTTCCCCCACTCAGATTGGGATTGTGAGGAATAGCAATTGCATCACCACCAGTAGTTTCTGCATAGCTTTTAAGATACGCCCAAAGATCTTCCGGCTTGTTGCTATCCAGCTGGGTAAATGGAAGGACACTAGCTACTTTTTCCGAACCGTCCTTGTAAATAACATTCCGATGCCACCAACCTCGCCCCTGCCCCGCATAGACCATGCCTGTCCATTCATACCCAATAAATGCTGTAAATTTTCCTGGATCATTGTTGCGTTCGGCACTTGTGATTACTTTTTGCCATATTGATTGGCGGAACTCTCTATCGTTTTCATCTTGATTATCAATAAAATACTGGGTATCAGGATCTAGTGCCCATGCAATCTGCTCCGCTTGTGCAGGAGATTTGGTCTCTATTATTTGCTTTATTTTACTTATCCACTTGCGCCCCTTAGCGCTCTTCCTTAGCAACGGATCATTAGACGCCAGCCCATACATGAGGCCCATTGCCTCGGCGTGGTCGGCAACCACTAAAAAATCTAACGGCCGACTCAAGCGCATTGGCATGCCATTCATTGCATTGACGGTTTTACCTTTAGCAAAAGCATAGGAATCCTCCAAATCAAGCCTGTTGTTAGGACTGAGTCCATAAAGGGCGGAAATAAAGCCATCACTTGAGAGTGTGGTATGCAGATGCGTATCGCCCCAATACACCTGAATGGGGAACTTTTGTTCAGCATCAGGAGAATAGCTTTTGTCCGCTAATATCTGCCCTGCCGACACTAATAAGATCGCGCTAAGTATAAAGTGAATCTGATTGCATTTAAGTGCCACACGTATCCTCCAAGGATTTGTAGTAACTAAATACGCGGAGAGATAGCTAGAGCATCAGCAAATATTTATGTACTTCAAGAGCTTATCTAGAGGCAGGTTTTAGTAAGTGAAATGGTACGTTTATGCCACTGAAATATTGAGATACATGAATTGTTCTTAATTCTGGAGAGGTATTAACTGTTGCGGCGTATACCAAATTGGCGAACTATAAGCCCGCTCCTGAGTGACCATAGGTATCTCTTTTGGAAGGCCTTCAAGGCCAAAGAATTTGGCGTCATAAGCTGTCCACCTAGGTGTGGGAATTTCCAGAATGCGAAGGTAGTAAAACGCCAATTCATCGCGATCAAAATCTGGATCTTGCCAAACTACAGCTAGCTCTGGATCACCAATGCTATTGGTATAACTGGCGTCATTGACATCGACCGTGCTACCAACAGCTTTCACGAATCCTTGATCATCTTCCGCTCGCCCATCGGACAGGGCGACATTGTAGATTTTTTCATACACCTGACCCTGGCTGTCATGCCAGCCTTTTATCACCTGGATTCGATCAAGATTAGCGCCGAGCGGGTCTTTTACTGCGCGTATCAGGAAGGTAGGCGCCTTGCCCTTAGCTGCACTTGTCAAATCACCACCCATGGGGACACCTTTGCTATAACCTATTTGGGCAAGGTCAGAACGGAGTGCATCATCTGGCTTGTAGTCCCAGCCGCCAAAAAATCGTACGGTAATTCGAGGCCCAGTTGACGCATAAACTTCCTTGCGCTTCATGGCCGCAAATAGAG
>JABBBF010000028.1:2059-3491 GCA_018607545.1 SAR92 clade bacterium
CCCAAACTCCAGTGTAGCCGGCGGCCGACATACCCCAATTAAGGGGTTTCTCACCATACTTCCATACGAATGGTTTCCATGAGGGAGTCACTATACGAGAAAAACTAGGCTCTGAAGATTCGGCAAACTTTCCCCAATAGTTATTCTCATCGGCAGTAGTCAAACCAGTGTGGGAATCTGTACCGCCAATCATGCCAAATTTAAAGGGATTTTTTCCTGCCTTTAACTGTAACGACATCCCCAACATTAATGCAGAGCGTGCATATTCAGATGCCTTTTTATCAGTTAGCGCTTCGCTTGTCTCACCTGTGATATCTCGACCTTCCCACCCATCCCAAGTTTCATAATCGGCGAATGTATCTAATGAGGATAATAACGGATGTGTTTCGCTATCGCCCTTTATCTGAGTTACTTCATACAGCGGTTCCCACCGGCTGCGTAAATCAGCGTAATTTATATCGACAGGTGCTCCGTTTTGGCGATTAAGAGGAAACATTTCGCCATTACTCAAGTTACCATTATGGGCAATAGCCAAAACATCACTGCCAGTTCTCTCCTCATAGTCCTCTAGGTAGCTCCATAGATCCTCTGGATCGCTGCTATCGAAAACTGTATATGGGAGAGTCTCCTTTACGGTTTCTGCATCCCCCTCAAAGACAACCACACGATGTAGATTCCCGGAGGGAGATAAACCCGAAGAAGTCCATTCATATCCGATAAATGTTGTGAATTTTCCAGGGTGGTTGTATTGGTCCGCTCTTAAAGTGACCTTTTCCCAAATCGAGGCGCTAACCAATTTTGTAACTGAGCTGACCCCCCCCTCATTATAAATAGTGCTAACAAATTGGTCAGTTTCGGAGGTCCAGATGCTAGGACCTTTTCCTTTTAGAATATTTTTATATTGCCGATTTAGTCGCTGACCTGAATCGGTTTTAATAAGTTCTGAGTTACCAGACTGTAAACCCTCCATAAGACCTAGATTGAAGCCATGATCTGCTAGCACCAAGAAGTCTAGGGGTCTGTCCAATTTTGCCCACATTCCGTTGCTAGCCTTAACAGTCTCACCCTGAGCAAAGCGATATGCTTCATCCGGACCTACTCCAGTGTTGCCAAACACATAAGCGTCCACTGACAAATTGGTGTGCAGATGCATATCGCCCCAGTACACATTTTTCGGAACAATTGCGTCTAGATGTTGAGGATAATTTTCTTCGGGCATCACTAAAGACGGTATGGAAAGAATAGCTATCGCAACTAAACATCTACGAATGAACTCTTTCCGAAACACTGATTTTATATTAAGCATATGTTTTGGCGCCTTTTTCACTTAAACAATTTAGAATCATCGAAGCTGCCTTCTCGGCAATCATAATAGTTGGCGCATTGGTATTTCCCGATGTAATAACCGGCATAATAGAGGCATCGGCCACCC
>JABBBF010000222.1 GCA_018607545.1 SAR92 clade bacterium
GCCGACTATGACAGTTGCGCTTAAGTATTTCGAAGGCAAGGCAGTAATCGAAGAATTAACACGCATTAGCAAGCCAGGCTTACGCCAGTACAAGGGTAGCTCGGACATTGTTAAGGTTCGCAGTGGTTTGGGTATTGCCATAGTCTCCACCAGTAATGGTGTGATGACTGATCGCGCGGCCCGCGCTGCCGGTATCGGCGGTGAAGTGCTTTGCACCGTATTCTGATAGGAAAACGAGATGTCTAGAGTTGCAAATAATCCAGTAGAGCTGCCAAGTGGTGTTCAAGTAACCATCGCCGGCTCTGAGATAACAGTCAAAGGAAAGATCGGCTCATTAGTGATGCCAATCAATCCCGAAGTTGAGATTGTTCAGGACGAAAACGTACTTAAGTTTTCGGCCCGTTCAAGCGCCAAGTTCTCCCGCGCTATGTCTGGTACTACCAGAGCGTTGGTCAGCAACATGGTGACTGGTGTTTCTACAGGTTTTGAAAAGAAGCTTGATTTGATCGGTGTTGGTTATCGAGCACAGGTTCAGGGTAGCAAGATCAATCTGACCCTAGGTTTTTCTCATCCAGTGGTGTATGACTTGCCACAGGGTGTGTCGGCTGAGACGCCAAGCCAGACTGAAATTTTACTTAAATCCTCGGATAAGCAGGTGTTGGGTCAAGCCGCAGCTGAAATCCGCGCCTTCCGTCCACCAGAGCCTTACAAAGGTAAGGGAGTTAGAATCTCCGGTGAGCACGTAAGACGCAAAGAGGCCAAGAAGAAGTAATAGGGTAATACGATGAGCGATAAGAAAGTATCACGTCAGCGTCGCGCTAAGCGCGTACGCATGAAGATCCGCGAGTTAGGTGCTAACCGTCTGTGCATAAACAGGACTCCACGTCATATTTATGCCCAGGTTATCGCCGCTGAAGGTGATCGTGTATTAGCGACTGCCTCAACGCTGGAAAAAGATCTGCGCAGTGGCAGCACTGGTAACACAGATGCGGCTACAGCTGTTGGCAAATTGGTTGCCGAGCGCGCCGTTGCTGCGGGTGTCACTAAAGTGGCGTTTGACCGCAGTGGCTTCAAATACCATGGCCGTGTAAAAGCACTGGCTGACGCCGCGCGTGAAGCCGGCCTCGAATTTTAATAGGTAGAAGATATGGCTCTTACAGATCAGAAAGATGCAGCTGAAGGAATGATGGAGAAGCTGGTTCAGGTTAACCGTGTTGCTAAGACGGTTAAAGGTGGACGTATTTTTGCTTTTACTGCACTGACTGTTGTTGGTGATGGCAATGGTAAAGTTGGTTTCGGTCGTGGCAAGGCGCGTGAAGTGCCCCAGGCGATTCAGAAGGCAATGGAATCTGCTCGTCGCAACATGATTGACGTTGCTCTCGATGGCAACACTATTCAGTATCCGACCAAAGGCATTCACGCTGCATCTAAGATTTACATGCAGCCAGCCTCAGACGGTACTGGTGTTATTGCCGGTGGCGCAATGCGCTCCGTATTGGAACTGGCCGGTGTACAGAATGTACTGGCTAAGTGCTACGGATCAACTAACCCGGTAAACGTGGTTCGCGCTACCTTTAAAGCGCTGCGCGATATGAAATCACCGGATGATGTTGCAGCGAAGCGTGGCAAGTCTGTAGAAGAAATCCTCAACTAAGTGACCGCTAATATAGCGTCAGTTATTGGAAGTAGATCATGGCAAAAGCTAAATTGAAAAAAATTAAAGTAACCCAGACCAAGAGTGTCATCGGTCGTTTACAGAACCACAAAGCCTGTGTGTCTGGTTTGGGTCTGCGTCGGATCGGTCACACTGTTGAAGTAGAAGATACTCCGTCAGTGCGTGGCATGATTAATAAAGTTCACTATTTGTTGCAGGTTGAGGAAGCTTAAGATGCGTCTGAACACTCTTAGCCCAGCACCGGGCCGAATTAAAGAAGCCAAACGCGCCGGTCGCGGTATTGGTAGTGGAATTGGCAAGACTGGTGGCCGTGGTCACAAAGGTCAGAAAGCACGCTCTGGTGGCGGAATCCGCCCTGGTTTTGAAGGTGGTCAGATGCCTTTACAGAAGCGTCTTCCTAAGTATGGCTTTACGTCACGCTTGGCTGCAGTGACTGCAGAGATCCGTCTTTCTGAGCTCGACAAGGTTGAAGGTGGCGTTGTCACTATCGATAGCTTGCGTGCAGCTGGTTTGATCAACTGCAGCATCACCCGTGCAAAAGTATTTGCATCAGGTGAGGTTACTAAAGCTGTAACACTGCAGGGCATTGGAGCCACTAAAGGCGCTGTTGCCGCTATTGAAGCTGCTGGCGGAAAGGTAGAAGTTTAATAATGTCGAAGCCGGGAAATATGCCAGCAGGCAACGCTAAAGGTTTAGGCGAGCTGTGGGCTCGCCTTCGTTTTTTGTTTGCAGCGATTATCATTTATCGCATTGGTACGCATATTCCCGTTCCAGGATTTGATCCGGATCGTCTAGCGGAACTGTTTACTCAGAATCAGGGCACATACCTTGGTCTGTTTAATATGTTCTCTGGTGGCGCGCTTGAGAGAATGAGTATTTTGGCTCTGGGTGTTATGCCCTACATCTCGGCCTCGATTATTATGCAGCTGCTGTCAGCGACAGTACCTGCGTTAGAGCAGTTAAAGAAAGAAGGCGACAGCGGTCGCCGCAAGATTAATCAGTACACCAGATACGGCACAGTGTTCTTGGCCCTGATTCAGGGTACAGCGATGGCAGTCGGCTTCGCTTCACAGGGTCTTGCCTACGAAGTTAACACCATGTTCTACATGGTTGCGATTTCCTCACTGGTCGCTGGCGCAGTATTTTTGATGTGGCTAGGTGAGCAGATCACCGAGCGCGGTATAGGTAACGGTATCTCGATGCTTATATTCGCCGGCATAGTTGCAGGCATCCCCGGTGCAATAGGTCAGGCTCTTGAGTCGGCTAAGCAGGGTGAGTTGGATTCGTTGATCTTGGTCTTTGTGCTCCTGATAGCCGTGGCCGTGGTCTACTTTGTAGTCTTTATTGAGCGTGGCCAGCGTCGTTTGACGGTTAACTACGCTCAGCGTCAGGGTCGTCAGGCTTACAACGCACAGAGTTCTCATCTGCCACTTAAGGTAAACATGGCGGGTGTTATTCCGGCAATTTTTGCCAGTAGCTTGCTGTTATTCCCAGCTTCTATTAGTCAGTGGTTTGGTTCCGCAAGCAATGCACCCGATTGGTTGCAGGATATTTCGTTACTGATAGGCCCAGGACAACCACTCTACGTGTTGATGTTCTCGAGCTTGATTATTTTCTTCAGCTTCTTTTATACGGCGTTGATGTACAACCCTAGAGAAGTGGCTGATAACTTGAAAAAAGGTGGTGCTTATTTACCTGGGATTCGTCCTGGAGAGCACACCGCAAAATATATCGATAGTGTGACTACACGTT
>JABBBF010000203.1:0-1713 GCA_018607545.1 SAR92 clade bacterium
AGAAATCATCGTTAACTTCGCCGATAGGCATAGAAACGTGCTGCTCTTTACCCTTAGTGTCAGTAAACCGCAGGTCAACCCAGCGAGCTTCGCTATCTTTAATAAGCTTTAAAGTCTTCTCAGACATGTGTTCCTCCAATTTGGAATTCGTTATTCGTTATTTTAGGAAGCCTTGCAGATTTCTCTTATGGGGCCGCCCGCCTGCAAAATTAAATTAACTGCAGACTTTTCGAATGTAAGATTTGCAATAGTCGTGCCAATAAGCCAGCGCTTACACTAATCAAACGTACACCCTGTCCCTGTAGCACCTAGCCTAGTATTTCACTCCATGACAGCTAATCAACAAAACCACCAAAAGCATCTGCAAGCACTTTATTGGTGCGCTACAGAAAAAAAGCACCATAAAGGTGCATTTCTGTTGGCTTTGTTGGTAGCCGCTAACGGGCAGGGTTAGTATAATGCCCATCCATGCAGACTCTGTCACGTTTTCTGATCTATTTTGCCTGAAAGCACCAATTAAGCTCTTATTTCGCAATGCTGCTGTAGATGGAATGCCCTTGATGCAACCAATTGAAAATGTAACCAGCCCCAAACCTGACGATATTATTATCGATGTGCGCCATCCTGACGACGCTGAGCAGAGGCCACTGACCATGACCACCAATCAAATCATCCCACTGCCTTTTTTTAATCTCGGTAAATACGCAGGCCAGCTGGATAGGCAACAGTCTTATCTACTCTATTGCGACAAGGGAATTATGAGCCGTCTGCACGCAGACGCTCTTAGCAAGCAGGGTTTCACCAGGGTGGGGGTTTTTACTCCTCCAGCAGATAACGGCTAAGCCCAGTTATCAGCTGATCCCAGCCAGTACTGTGATCTATTTCACATTATTTTAGTAAATGGTCCCCATTTTCACCGAGAACGAACTATATTTAGCACTTACTCGCTAATTTAAAAAATAAAATCTGCCGCAGGATGCAGCCGATGATGAGCACTGAAAACTTGCTCGGGGAGCCCAAGGAAGCAGAGCACTTTAATCCCCGCTCTCTCAAAAAATCAATACAGATTGAGTTAGAAAGGCACGCACTCGAAAACCTCAAGTTCGGACTTGGCGCCTCTGTGATAAGCGCCGCTATACTGTTTCTATTGGCCAATAACCAGCTTCCCTCATTACTTCAGTGGATCTGGCTGGGCAGCGTAGCCACCTCCGCACTGATTATCTGGTTGTGGATGGTCAACACCAGCCGTTCAGGCGGTCTATCCGCCAAAAAAACCCATGCTGTCACTGTTATCGCCTCAAGTTTGTTTGCTATTTTATGGGGTCTGGCCGCACCTCTATTTCTCGACCCTCAACAACTCGCAACCTCTGCGCTCACAATTATTGCGATCACCACGCTGAGCATCTCCTGGCCCCTTAACCACACTCACAGTAGCGTTTTTCGCCATCTGTTTCTCAGCATTATTTTCGTGCCCCTGCTAGTGAGCCTGTATATCTTTTATCCGCAGATACACCCGGGCTTTTTGGCTTTAGTTGCACTGATCTACGCACTGATAAACAAAGCTGTGGCAAATTATCGCCAAGGGATGATTAAGGCGACCGGCAATATGCTTAAAGCCGATCAGCGCTCCCAGCAAATTATCACTACCAGTCAAAAAATAGCCAGCCTGATCGAACAGACTCCGCTGGGGTTTATTGAGTGGAATCAACAGCG
>JABBBF010000203.1:1723-3403 GCA_018607545.1 SAR92 clade bacterium
AACCATTTTTGGTTATGCTAAAGAAGAGGTGCTAGGTCGCACAACAGACTTTTTGTTTGAACAGAAAAAAACATTCTTGCAGCAGCAGGTCGAGAACGACCTTTTTCTTTTTGGCAAAGATTTCTCCGGCACTGCTGAAAATATTACCAGCGACGGTACGGTAATTATCTGCGAGTGGAATGACACACCGCTGTTTGACGATGCGATGAACGTGGTTGGTGCTGCCTCTTTTGTCGAGGATATTACCGATAGAGTCAAATCGGAAACCCGCATCAAACAGCAAGCCTATTTCGACCCACTGACTGGCCTGCCAAATCGCCATCGATTGAAGGAAGAGCTGACTCGGGTAATTGCCCTTGCCCAGCGCAATCAAAATTACTGCTCACTGTTATTTATCGATCTCGACCACTTTAAAGAAATTAACGATACCCGCGGCCACCATTACGGTGATTTGGCCCTGACCCTATTTGCCCAGCGGCTGCGCAAAATCATTCGAACTGAAGAAGCGGTCGCAAGGCTGGGCGGTGATGAGTTTGTGGTGCTTCTGGAAAACCTCGGTCGAGAGGAAGAAGCATCGCGCTTGTTGATTGCTCAAGTCGCCGAGAAAATCATCGAAGCCGCCCGTGAACCCTTTGTCATCAAAGACGAAAAGTTTCGTATCAGTTGCAGCATCGGCATTGTCTTGTTTAATGACGCCAGTGCTGATGGCGATGCCATTTTACAGCAGGCTGATAAGGCGCTTTACACCATCAAGCGCGAGGGAAAATCGAACTTTTATTTCCACAACCAAAAACTACCCTCGGAGCTTCAAGCTCAAGCTGTACTCCTGGAGCAGCTGCGGGATAAGGCCAACAGTGGTTCATTTATGCCTTTTTACCAGCCTATTCTCGACACAGAGACCAACCTTATTGACGGACTGCAGATATTTCTGCGCTGGAGAAACCCCGATAATGAACTGATCTCCGCCAACGAAATAATTTCAGTGCTCGAGTCCGGCTCGATGATTGTCGATATCTCCCTATCACTACTCGAGCAGATTTTCCGGCAAATTGAACTGTGGAAAAATCAGGATCTGTGGCGAGAAGAACAGAAAATTTACTTTACTCTCAGTCTTCGCGAACTCGAACACTCATCTTTTATCGACAATCTTGATCAACTGCTGTGCCAGTTTAAGGTCAACCCAGAGACTCTGATCTTTGGCCTGCATACAGAGACATTACCTAAGATACATAAGCCCCTGAACCAGCAATTGGGCAAGTTGAAAGAGATGGGTATTGGCTTTATTGTCGACAATGTTGGCTACCAGAGCCTGCCGATTCAAAAATTGCGCGATCTGAAAATCGACACTATCAGAATTTCACACAAGCTTATGTCTGAATGTACCCATATGGAAAGCTCATGGAATCTGGTTAAAGGATTGGTCGAACTGGCCAAATCCGTCGACTTAAAATGTATCGCTCCCTGCGTTGAAGAGCCCGAAATACACCATCTTTTGTTGAATACAGGCTGCCAGTTTTTACAGGGAAATCTAATCGCACCCCCCTCACCAGCGACCTCAATTACGAGAATGTTGATCGAGCGCAACGTCAGCAGAAAAGAAGAAACTCACGCTTAGTTAAAAGATCCGTAGCAGTTTCTGAGAATTCCACTATAATCGCGACCTTTTGCGCCTACTGGTAT
>JABBBF010000221.1 GCA_018607545.1 SAR92 clade bacterium
CCTGTATAGAGACCCAGCATATAGTGCCTACATCGAGACTGGTTTCGGGTATTACTGGATTCCCGGTGCAGCCAAACAAAGCGATTGTCGGTGCCAATGCTTTTGCCCATGAGTCGGGTATTCATCAGGACGGAATTTTGAAATTTCGTGAGACCTACGAAATTATGAAGGCCGAGGATGTCGGCTGGACGACCAACAAGTTATCTCTGGGCAAGTTATCCGGCCGTGCGGCACTCTCGTCGCGCCTTGAAGAGCTGGGTATCAAGTTTGATAGCAAGGAAGAGTTTAACGATGTCTTTGTGCGCTTTAAGGCACTGGCGGATAAGAAGCGTGAGATCTTTGATGAAGACTTGCAGGCGCTGGTTTCTGAAGCGCAGATGGGTACTAAAGCTGATGCCCTGACACTGGTTGATCTTGAAGTTCTATCCAAGTCCGGACAGGCTCCGCAGTCAAAAATTGTTATCGCCTATCAGGGCAAGGAACACAGTGCCAAAGCCTCAGGTGATGGCGTTGTCGATGCGATCTTTAATGCCATTGAAAGCCTGGTTAGCAGTGATACCAATCTGCAGCTCTACTCAGTGAATGCAGTGACCGAAGGCACAGATTCTCAGGGTGGAGTCACTGTGCGTCTCGAGAAAGACGGCCGTATTATCAATGGCCAGGGCGCAGATACAGATATTCTGGTGGCCAGTGCCAAGGCCTATTTAAATGCCCTAACACTGATGCGCAATCCGGGGCGCCTGCACCCACAGTTGGGCGGTGTTTGATGAATCAGCAGCTGCAACATCAGTATTTACAGACTCTCGGCATCTCTCAATATGTGCCGCGAGATACTGTTTATGAAGATGTTGCAGCTGAATCAAGTGCGGATGCAGTTGCAAAAAAAGATGGGCAAATCCCGTCATTTGAAATTGCCGCAAAAACCCCTAAAAAACCTGTAGATGTGGCAGCTCTGGTTAATCTCGACCTGGATAATAAAAAGCCGGCCAGTCCAGCAAAGCCTAAAGCGGGTATCACAGTTTCGCCGGTGGTTGAAGATGCCCAGCCGGCGATCGCGATAGAGGTTAGTTTCTCATTCTGGCAAGCTACTGAAGAGTTACTGGTGTGCACGGCTGTTGAAGGCGCACTTGCCGATACCAATGAGATGCAGCTGTTGACCAATATAGTAAATGCTATCGGCTGCGGTATTAATCGACTGCCGCAGATGGAGCTGATTGAGTGGCCTCCCTATCCCAACGCCTCAGGCGATGAGAGCGAGGTGCGAGAATTTCTCGCCACCCTGTTAAATGCGCGTCTCGACAGCAAGCCGGTTAAATCTATTTTAATGTTGGGTGATAGTGCCGCTAACTGGTTGCTCAGCCCGGATCTGGAACAGCAAAAAGAAACAGGCCGGGTGGTTTTCTCCGAGCAGACAACCGCACTGCTGCTGCCTTCGCTGAGCAGTATGCTTGAGAACCCCCAGCAAAAAGCCCATGCCTGGAAGACATTGCAATATTTGTTGCCTGTATCTTCCCAGTCTTAAGCATTTCGTGTGGTGGCTGATATAACAGAATCAAATCAAAAAACCGCTATTCGCAATATGTCCGCTGCAGATCTCTTGCAGATAGTCGCTATTGAACGACAGGCAACCCTGTTCCCCTGGTCTGGTAAGCAATTTGAGCAGAGTCTCGAACAGCACCGCTGTCTGGTCTTGGCTGCGGATAATGACACCAATTTAATTCTTGGTTACGCCATAGTCTCGACCCTACTGGATCAGGCTGAGGTACTTAATATCTGTATTAATCCGGAGTATCAGGGTAGGGGCTTTGGCTCGCAATTGCTGACTGGTCTTTTAAAGCAGCTGCCGGATGCCATAGAGGTTGTCTATCTCGAAGTGCGAGTGTCCAACTTCCGTGCCATACATCTGTATCAAAACCATGGTTTTATAGAGGTTGGACAGAGACGCGATTACTACCCCACAGAGTTTGGTCGCGAAGATGCTATCCTGATGAATTTAGTGCGCGAATAGTTGGCAGATAAAAGCTTTCCGCGCAGCTGTGGGTAATTTGCTAGGCTATTATGTATTGATCAGGGTTGTGTTCTAATTTGTTAGTGAATAAAAAATTAAAAGAGGGATGGTGATGGATTTTGAATTGTTGTATTGGCACTGGTTAGTGTTTGGCATGTTGCTGGTGGCGGGGGAGATATTTATTCCCAGCTTCACGATTCTCTGGTTTGGCTTGGGTGCATTGGTTGTCGGCCTTTTAATGTTGGTGCTAGAGCTTAATTTTCCCGCGCAGATATTAGTTTGGACCGTTTCCTCTGTCGCCTGCACTGTCTTATGGTTTAAATACTTTAAGCCGAGAATGATCGATAAAACCAGCGCTGGTATCAGTCGCGATGCGGCGATTGGCGAAGCCGGGCAGGTTATCAAGGCCCCCACCGAGCACAGTCGCGGCCAGGTGCGATTTACCACACCAGTGCTGGGTGATGATGAGTGGGATTTTATCTGTGACAGCGAAGTTGTACTTGGCGATCGAGTGCATATCAAGGAAATTTCGGGTAATACATTAATTGTTGTTAAATTGAGCTAGCGCTATTTAACAGCAGCAACAAATAATACTGTTAGGGAGAAGAGATAATGGAAGGTTCTATTGTAGTAATTGTTTTTTTATTGCTGGTTTTAATCACTCTGTTAAAGGGGATAAGGCTGGTGCCGCAGGGTTCCAAGTGGGTTGTTCAGCGACTGGGAAAGTATCACACATCCCTAAAGCCCGGGTTGAATATTATTGTTCCCTATATCGATAGTGTTTCCTACAAAGTAACCACCAAAGATATCGTTTTGGATATTCCCTCCCAAGAAGTGATTACCCTGGATAACGTGGTAATTGTTGCCAATGCTGTGGCCTATATTAATATTGTTGCGCCAGAGAAAGCGGTTTATGGCGTTGAGGATTATGAGCTGGCAATCCGCACCCTGGTGCAGACATCACTGCGTTCGATTGTCGGTGAGATGAAACTGGATGATGCACTTTCCTCCAGAGACCAGATCAAGGCCAAGCTTAAAGCCTCAATCTCCGATGATATCGCCGACTGGGGTATCACCCTTAAGACAGTGGAGATTCAGGATATTAATCCCTCTGGCACTATGCAGGAGGCGATGGAAGAGCAGGCCGCCGCAGAGCGTCAGCGCCGCGCGACGGTAACCCGTGCAGATGGCGATAAGACTGCCGCTATTCTTACTGCAGATGGCCGTCTTGAAGCCTCGCGCCGCGATGCTGAAGCTCAGGTGGTGCTGGCTGAGGCAACCAAAGCTGCACTGACCAAGGTCAATGAAGCGATTCAGGATA
>JABBBF010000033.1 GCA_018607545.1 SAR92 clade bacterium
CCTGGAGATTGCTGGTGGCGCGAAAGACACCGCCAAACTTGCCAATATCCTCCCCCAGGCAGATGACTTTTTCGTCCGCAGCCATGGCATTATCCAGACCGCTGTTAACCGCCTGCAGTAGATTCATTCGTGTTGAAGTCGCCTGGTTCATCAGCTAGCCCTCCCCGTGCATTTTGTAGCTGTCCGGATATTTAACCATATGCTTTTCAAGGGATTTGAGCTGCTCGACAAGATGGGGCGGCGGGGTTTTATAGACATCGTTAATTAATTCCTCAAGGGCTGGCTTGGGTCGCTTCTCTGCCAGCTTGAGTTCGGCGAGAATTTCGCTGCGGTAATCCTTATAAAGCTTTTCATCGCGGCTATGGTTCCACCACTGCTGTTTGAGCAGCCAATTTTTCATACGGTTGAGAGGATCCTTCTGCCGCCACTTCTCCTCTTCTTCGGGGCTGCGATAACCGCTGGGATCATCTGAGGTGGAGTGGGCACCGAGACGATAGCTCATGGTTTCAATCAATACCGGCTGTTGCTGCTCTACAGCAATCTTGCGCGCCTCCACTGCGGCGGCATAGACCGCCAGAATATCGTTGCCATCGACACGAATGGTTTTAATACCGTAGGCGACACCGCGGGGAGCTATACCATCACCGGCATACTGTTCGCTGGAGGGGGTAGAGATGGCGTAGCCATTATTGCGCACCACAAAGACTACCGGGCTTTTGAGTACCGCGGCCATATTCAGGCCGGCGTGGAAGTCCCCTTCCGAGGCGGCACCATCGCCAAAATAGCACAGCGTACAGGCACTGTTTCCCGCCAGCTTTTGGCCGTAGGCATAACCTGCAGCCTGGGGAATCTGGGTTGCCAGCGGTGAGCGAATGGTCATAAAGTTCAGCGCGCGACAGCCGTAGTGAACCGGCATCTGCCGCCCCTTACCCAGATCATCTTTATTGCTAAACAGCTGGTTCATAAACTGCTCGGTGGTAAAGCCGCGAAAGCGCAGGGCAACCTGCTCGCGATACTGCCCCATCACCATATCGTCCCTGTTAAAGGCGGCAATAGTGCCGGCCACTGAGGCCTCTTCACCGGTGCAGGTCAGATAAAAACTTAACCGCCCCTGACGCTGGGCACCGACCATACGTTCGTCGAGGATACGGATATAAACCATATCCCTGTAAATCTTTTCTGCCAGCTCTTGATTTAACCTCGGCGCCTTGGCACCTGCAACCAGACTGCCATCTGCCTGCAACAGGCTGAGTTTGGGAATAGATAGTGCCGATCCATCCATAAACACGGGCGTGTTTATCTGATTGTTGGATGCGGTACTTTTTTGTGCATTTTTAATGGCCATGTATGTGACACCCCTGCAATTCCATTTTTACTCTATCAGTCAGGGTTCATTTAATAATCTTGCGAAACCCTCTGATCAGCTTTTATAAGCACTTGTTTCAAGTCGTAAAATTAGCATGAGCACAGCTAGGGAATCCTGCCAAAGTACTGAGGTCACAGATAGCGTTAAGATAGGTTGTAGCGCTAACAGTGAATTTAATAACGAATTATTGCGCAATCTTTCCTATACTCAGATTAAACACCCAATAATATGCAAACTACGGCAGAACCCTGAACTTTCTTTTACTACCTTTTAACTGGCTTAAAACTGCCTTTAGTGAAGCCTCCAGTACTTGTGTTTACGCTGGTTAAAAGCAACATTAATCAATATAAAAAAGTATAGAAGCCCTATGAGTGAATACAAATTAGATAATATTGATTGGAAGATTCTCAATATCCTGCAATCCGATGCAGGACTCTCAAACCTAGAGTTGGCCGATCAGGTTTGTCTGTCGCCATCGCCCTGCTCAAGGCGGGTAAAAAACCTCGAGAACCTCGGCTATATCAATCGCCGAGTCACGCTGATTGACCCCCTTAAGGCGGGCTTGCCAGTGACCGTTTTTGTGCAGGTCACCATGCACCACCAAGTGAAGAAAGATCTCGACCACTTTGCCCACCAGGTTCTCAACTGGCCAGAGGTGATGGAGTGCTATCTGATGACCGGGGATTTTGATTACTTGATTCGCGTGGTCGCACCCGACCTGCTCGCCTATCAGGCATTTCTTGACAAGCTGACCCAGGTCGAGGGCTTGGATCATGTCAAGAGCAGTTTTTCCCTTAAACCGATTTGCTATAAGACCGAGTTGCCGCTGAGTCATTTAGCCTAGTTGGCTGCCAGTGATTGCTGCCATTATTAAAGCGCTCTTCAGCGACGCGATCAGCAATCACAAAGGTGGGGGCATTCTCCATTTCACTGCGCACAAATATCTCTCTCAACGTGGCGCCAATACCTTCAACTTTGCTGGCTAGGTCAGCGGCATAATTTTCCGCGCTGTAATCTGCACTGCGCATTTTACGCTGGTAATAGACATCGATAATGCCACCGGCATTGACCACATAGTCGGGCGTATAGAGGATACCGCGATCGTGGAGAATCTGCCCATGAAGCGGTGTTGCCAGTTGGTTGTTAGCGGCTCCGGCAACAATGGGTGCCTTGAGCTCCTCAATGCTCTGGTCATTGATTGCCGAACCCAGGGCACAGGGTGCAAAGACATCCACATCCAGCGCAAAGATACTGCTGCCGGGCACTGCAGTGGCATTTAAGTTTTTCACCGCGCGATCTACATTGGCATGGACTATATCGGTAACAAAGAGCTCTGCACCGGCTTTAGCCAGGTACTCCGCCAGGCGGTAGCCGACATTGCCCAACCCCTGGATAGCCACTTTCAAACCCTTGAGATCTGTTCTGCCCAGCTTGTGGGCCACTGCTTCACGAAGACTGACAAACACTCCGTAGGCGGTACTTGGCGATGGGTCTCCACCATGGTCAGAGGCGCTATCCACACCGCTGATATAGCTGGTGCGCTGCCCCATTTTAAGTATATCCGCCACTGAGGTTCCGGAGTCCTCCGCGGTGATATAGCGACCACCCAAGCCCTCAATAAAGTCACCCATGGCATACAGCAGCTCATCGCTCTTTTGGGTACGCGGATCGCCAATAATCACCGCCTTGCCACCCCCCAGTTTGAGTTTGGCCAGGGCGGACTTATAGGTCATTCCCCTGGAGAGCCGCAGCACATCGGTCAGCGCCTCCTCGTCGGTGGCATAGGGCCACATCCGACAGCCGCCAAGCGCCGGGCCAAGATTGGTATTATGGACGGCAATAATGGCTTTTAGACCAGTTTTTTTGTCGTTAAAGAAAGCGACCTGCTGATGATTATCAAACTCGCGGTGAGAGAAAACCGACATAT
>JABBBF010000162.1 GCA_018607545.1 SAR92 clade bacterium
AAATTGCTCTGCGCATTCTCCGCGCTTGCAAAGAGTTAGGAATTAAAACTGTTGCGGTTCACTCCCAAGTGGACGCGGATCTCAAACATGTAAAGCTTGCAGATCAATCGATCTGCATCGGACCCAACCCGTCCCCGAAAAGCTACCTGAATATCCCCGCTATTATCAGCGCCATGGAGGTTACTAATGCTGTAGCCGTTCACCCTGGCTATGGCTTTCTAGCAGAAAATGCTGACTTTGCCGAGCAGGTAGAAAACAGCGGCTTTGTATTTATCGGCCCGACCGCTGAATGTATCCGCACCATGGGTGACAAAGTGGCGGCGATTAAGGCCATGAAAGCTTCTGGCGTGCCAACAGTTCCAGGCTCTGACGGGCCTCTTAACGACGACCCTGAAACGCTAAAAGCGATGGGCAAACGCATTGGCTATCCGGTGATTATTAAAGCGGCAGCTGGCGGCGGTGGTCGCGGCATGCGCGTTGTAGAAAATGAAGAGAGTCTGGTGACGTCGATTACCATTACCAAAACTGAAGCAGAAGCTGCCTTTGGTGATGGCACGGTTTACATGGAGAAGTTTTTACAAAATCCTCGCCATGTGGAAGTTCAGGTTCTCTCTGATGGTCAGGGCAATGCTATCCATCTCGGCGATCGCGACTGTTCACTGCAACGTCGCCACCAGAAAGTTCTCGAAGAAGCGCCGGCACCGGGTATTCCCGAAGAAGCTCGTCAGGCGGTTTTCGAAAGCTGCACCAATGCCTGTATTGAAATCGGTTACCGCGGTGCGGGCACCTTTGAATTTCTCTACGAAGATGGCCACTACTACTTTATCGAAATGAACACTCGTGTTCAGGTAGAGCACCCTGTATCAGAAATGATCACCGGTGTGGATATTGTTAAAGAGCAGCTGTTGATCGCTGGCGGTGAACCGCTGAGCATCAAGCAGGAAGATATTATTTTCCGCGGCCACTCTTTTGAATGTCGAATCAATGCCGAAGATCCGGTCACTTTCCTGCCGCAGCCCGGCACGATTAAAAGTTACCACGCTCCCGGCGGCAATGGCGTACGCGTAGACTCGCATATCTACAACGGCTACCGCGTACCACCAAACTACGACTCACTGATCGGTAAAATTATCACCTATGGTCACGATCGCGATTCGGCGCTTTCAAGAATGCGCAATGCTCTGGACGAGATGATGATCGACGGTATTAAAACCAATATTGCATTGCATCAGGATCTGGTTGAAGACGCTGAGTTTAAGAAAGGTGGCGTCAATATCCACTATCTCGAGAAGAAGCTCGGACTGTAATTTACAGTCCAGCTTTTCTTTCGAACTCAACCTCTAAGCTCATATATCAATGCAATGGCTTCAGCTAATTATCAGTGCTACTCGCGAGACCAGCGGTAGCATTGAAGATGCCCTGCTCGACTGCGGTGCAGTGTCTGTTACTCTTGAAGACGCTGCCGACCAGCCTATCTTTGAGCCCGGTGTTGGCGAAACCCCTCTGTGGGATAACTGCCAGATCAAAGCACTATTTGATGCGACCACAGACACTGTTGAAATCACTGCACAACTGCAATCACTGATTCCTCAATTGACCGCCTTGCGCTGGGAACAGCTCGAAGATAAAGACTGGTCCCAAGAGTGGAAGAAGTATTTTTCACCGGTAAAGTGTGGCGAACGACTGTGGATCTGCCCGAGCTGGATCGAGCCGCCCGATGCCAATGGTATCAATCTGAGCCTCGACCCCGGCCTTGCCTTTGGTACCGGCAGCCACCCAACCACCCATCTCTGCCTGCGCTGGCTGGATAAGCAGGATTTGGTCGGACAAACCATTATTGATTACGGCTGCGGCTCGGGCATTCTCGGCATTGCCGCCCTGCTGCTCGGCGCGGAAAAAGTTATCGCGGTTGATAATGATCCCCAGGCACTGCTGGCAACTCGCGACAATGCCGAGCGCAATAATATTGCCCAGGAACGCCTGATCACTTATCTACCCGATCAACTGCCCGACGATATTTGCGGCGCAACCATGCTCGCCAATATTCTTGCCGCACCGCTGATTGAACTGGCACCGAGATTAATCGCCCACACCGACGCTGGCGGACTGCTCTGCCTGTCGGGCCTGCTGGAACATCAGATCGATGCCGTTAGCCTTCCCTACTCTGAAGATTTTGTCTTTGCCGAACCGGCGATTGAATCTGAATGGGCGCAGCTGTCTGCTATTAAAAACAGCTAATACAATAACCACCCCTTCGGCTGTCGCGACGTTTTTATCCTGCTAAACTCAAGCAAAGATCTTTTGGAATTTCCATGTCAGATAAGCCTAGCTCGGAAATAAACGGCTCTGAAAAAAGTGCTTCGGAAATAATCACGCGCTGCCCAACCTGCGAGACTGCCTTTCGAGTTACCCCAGAGCAACTCGACGCGGCAAATGGGATGGTGCGCTGCGGCAAATGTATCGGCGTCTTTAATGCACCAGAGCACCAGGTTCTCTCGCCAACTCAGCCTCTCACCGAGACCCAAAGCACCGAACCGAATCCTCTTAGCGAGAACCACGAAATAGAGCAGGGATTACCGCGCTTAACCGCGTTAATTCACAATGAGTTCACCGAACAGCAGCCCAGCCCCAAGGCATCGAATAGTCTGAAAGGTTTTCTTGGCAGGCTCGCCGCCGTCGCCCTTGGTGCACTGGTTCTTACGGGGCAAACTATCTATTTCTTTAGCGGCGAATTAAGTCGCCATGAAAATTACCGCCAGATCCTGATCAGCAGCTGTTACTATCTGGGCTGTAAAATTGATCCCTACAGCGACCTGAATAAATTATCCATCAATACCTTTATTATTCAGTCTCACCCGACCCAGCCCGGCGCAGTTATTGTCGATATGCTGATCGAAAACCAAGCGCAGTTCAGACAGCCCTACCCAAACATTAAAGTGCGCTTCGACGATCTGCATGGCGAGCTTGTAGCTCAGCGTATTTTCTCTCCGCAGGAATACATCCTCCGGCAAAACCCACAGAATTCTCCAGCGCCAAAAAATATCGCCAGTGGCCGCCAGGCACATATCAGTTTTAGTCTGGTCGATCCGGGGTTGAGCGCAGTTAATTATCTTGTAGAGCTGAGCGATTAATCGCCCCAGATCCATACAGATAAAAATTTTGGATTTTTTTAATTGATCACTTTTTAATCAGCTATCCAAAGGGTATGATTAGCGACCTCTTCATATCAGGCTTATCTCGAGGCTAATTTGTTCAATATTGGGCCCTATCAGATTCAGCGA
>JABBBF010000161.1:0-1436 GCA_018607545.1 SAR92 clade bacterium
TGGCGCCATCGAGATAACCAATTGAGCGGCAGTCACCGATGGTTGTCACCCCATAACCCGCTTTACTGATCAGCTCGCTGACTCGCGTGTCCGCATCAGCCCCCAGTGCAATAATGATCTGGTCAGCCTTGATACAGTGCCACTGTTCTTTGTGTTCATAGTGCACCCCAGCTTGATCAATATGGCTAACACTGGCCTTGGTTAGCATATTGCAGCCGTGCTCGCGCAACAGGTGAATCACCCTTGCGCGACGCACAATACTCAACTCGGGGGAGAGGGTAGAGCTGGGTTCTAAGACTGTGACACGACGGCGTCGCTCGACTAAAAACTCGGCAATTTCAATGCCTACCAAACCGCCACCGACAATCACTATGTCTTTTTGCAGTGGCATCCACAGATGGCTGAGCACTCGCACCCAGTTAATATTGTTAGTCAGGCCTAGGGCTTGGGACGTCGCCACCAGTGCGCGCTTAATTGGGTTGAGTTTTTTCAGACCACGGTCATCACCGCCGAGTAACAGGCCGCGCATCTCTTCGCCGTCGAAAACATGCTTGAGATTTTTACCGGGAATCTCCGGTGCTTCGCGTTTGGCCCCCGTGGCAACAATCACATGATCTGGGTTGAGCGCTGCTAGCGCGGCTATATCGACTGGGCTATTGAGTTGCACATCGACTTTTAGTCGCTGCAGTTCGCCGGATAAATAGTCGATTAAACCCCCATTTGGTTCATAGGCGAGGGCGGCAATGCGTGCGGTGCCACCTAATTGCGGCTCTTTTTCAAACAGCGTTACCCGGTGTCCGGCAATGGCCAGCAGTCGCGCCGCTTCCATGCCTCCGGGGCCACCACCGACCACAGCGAAGTGTCGGCCTCTGTCAGTGCTGCTGGCAATCAGGTCGCCTTGGTACTCGCGGCCGACATCAGTATTAACTGCGCAGAGCATCGGTTTGTTGATGAAAATTTGGCTGACGCAGATATAACAGTAGATACAGGGTCGAATGCTCTGTGCCATACCGGCAGCGCTTTTGTTGGGCAACTCGGGATCGGCAATCAGTTTGCGGCCGAGACCGAGAAAGTCATATTTATTATTGGCTATATCCTTGGCGGCGCTGTCCAGTTCAATCCGACCAACGGCGATCACCGGGATATCCAATTCACGCTTAACCCGTTCACTGAAGGGTACATAGGCTGAGGGTTGATGAACCAGGGGTGCTTCGGTAAAGGCGATCCCCTTTTGCGTGTCGCTATAGGCGCTGACATCTATAGCGTCGACACCGGCCTCTTGGGCGAGCCTGGCGACTGCAATAAAATCATCTGGGGTAATTCCGTTTTCGACGCGATATTCCTTGGCGTCGAGGCGAATAATAATTGGCAAGTCTGGGCCCACTGCAGCGCGGATAGCGCGCACAATTTCCACCATTAGGCGCGCACGATTTTCC
>JABBBF010000161.1:1446-3253 GCA_018607545.1 SAR92 clade bacterium
CGAGATCACGTAGCCATGACCACCGTGTATTTCAATGCCGTCAAAGCCCGCAACAATCGCGCGTTGTGCCGCGCTGACAAAATCATTCACCAGGTTGTCAATATCGCTTTGGTCCATCAGGTGATAGCGTGGCCCCTTGCCGTCTGGCCCGCCCATTTTAATAAAGTTACCGAGTTCCTCGCGGGTGAGCAATGGCATCATGTCATTGCGACTTTTCCCCGGTATGGAGGGGACCAATATAGGTCGCCCAGCAATGGTGTCCTCCTGGGATACCTTGCCACTGTGGTTGAGCTGAGCGGCAATTTTGCAGTCGTACTGATGGACCCTAGAGGTGAGTTCTCTCAGGCCAGGCAGAAAGCAGTCATCTGAAAATCCCACCATATTGGGCATAGAGCAGCCTGCCGGCCAGCTCACCGAGGTGGTTTCTAAAATCAACAGTCCAGTACCGCCCTTGGCGCGTGCTTCGTAATAGGCGATTAGCTGTTCACTGCAGTGGCCGTCAGTAGTCGCATAATTTGAGCCCATAGCGGCCAAAACAAAGCGGTTTTTTAACTGCATGGTGCCAATGCTTGCAGGGCTGTTTAAAATTCCATGGTTCATGCTTGACTCTCTTGTGTCGGCGCAAGCTCAGCGCGCAAACCGACAAATAGCATAGGCAATACAGTGATTGCGGCCAAGCAGCCGGCCCAGAGACCTTTAAAAATAGCGTACTCCATAGGTGTAAATAGGCTGGCTCCGGCGATCCATAGCAGCAGCAGGGTTAGAGGGGCAACAACCAACATGCCGAGCAAGCCAAAATAAATTCCATTTAGCCACAGCGACTGAGGAAAACGGTTGAGTAATTGCAGTGCGGTTGAAGAGCTGCTATCGCAGTGCCAGGGCTGAATTTTGCCTTTGCGCACTTTACGGCGCTGCAGGGGAATCACAATCATCGCTACGATCCAGGGCAAGATAAGCGCCGTGGCCAGTATGTCGCCGGCAAAGCTGTGATCGCCCCACCAGGTTAGGTCGGCCTTGGTTTTAATCAGATACCAGCAGATTACGCCATTGAAAAAGGCGTTTGTTAATCCATTTGTAGTAATTTCACGTCGCAAATAGGGTTGGTAGCTGGGTTCGATCATGGCACTATTAGCTCTTCAAAAAAAGTTAATATACCGAACTCTGTGGATTTAGATAGAGCACAAAAATTCGTTTTTATTGACAAATTCTCTCGACATAAAAATAATAAGGGAGGTGAGTCATGATTGATATTAATGTTTCTGCGAGCACCTTTAATCGGCTGATCGACTACATAGAAAAGATTGGTTTAGATGTTGATGCTATTGCTGCTGCGGCAGACGTTGATGTCGCCCATTTGTCGCTACTTGACGATAACACGCCCCTCTCGAGCATTAAATATTCTGCACTTTACCGCGAGCTGGTAAAGGTAATGCAAAAAACTAACCCCCATATTCCCTGGGCCGGTGGCCTGGGCACAGAGTCGTTTGAAATGATGTGCTACGCACTCATGGGTTGCACCACATTGGGTGAAGCTCTGGATCGCGCGCAGCGATTTGAAGAGATGATGCGACCCTTGACCGGACGGCAGTTAAGTCTTGACGTTGGCACAGATCAGGCCAGTTTGCACTACAGTTTTGACACTCAAAACGTCTCCGCTCGGTTTGTTCCCCCTTCGTGGAAATTAGCTGGAACCTTCGATACGGTAACCATGGCCTCTGGTCTACTGGTTTGGCATGCATTTTGTGGCTGGCTGACCGGCCATTCGATCCAGGCTATCCGTGTAGAAGTTGCGCGACCTAGTATAGGT